>JBNJHN010000042.1:0-16777 GCA_051748565.1 Bacillota bacterium
GGGCCGGACATCGACGACCGTGAAACCTTCCTGCACCGCCTTATCTGCTTCAGCGGCCTCATAAGGGATGGTTTTAACAAGATTTTTAATCAACTCCGGCCCCTTGCGGTTGATCTCGGAACAGCGGGCAAAGTGGTCCGGCGCCGCCGGCATGTCGGTTAGCAGGTCTTTTTTGAAAGATTCCAGTTCTGTGTGCTGCAGGGCGTAATTGAAGCGGCGCTCCACGCCGATGGTGCTCCACAGCTTCGCCGAAAGGGCCCTGCCGCAGAGTGAACCCATACCGTGGGCGGGATAGATTTCGATATGGTCGGGCAGCTCTTTTAAGCGGTTCAGGCTGTTGAAGAGTTTTTCGGCCAGTTCCTCTTCGCGGTTGGGGAAAAGGTCCGGACGTCCCACATCACCGACCATCAGGGTGTCGCCGGTAAATAGAAGCACCGGTTCTTCCCCTCTTTCTAAATCGGTTACGAGGTAGACGGTGCAGTCGGGGGTGTGCCCGGGGGTTTCAATCAGCTTGAACCGTAATTGGTCAATTTCAAATTCCTCGCCGTTGGCGAGGGCATGGTGGGGAAAAGTGCAGTTGGCAATTTCGGGGGCATATATTTTTGCCCCGGTGATATCGGCGAGTTCCATGTGGCCGGAAATAAAGTCGGCATGCAGATGGGTTTCAAGAACCCCCACTATCTCCATGCCAAATTCCTTGGCCTTGTCCAGGTAAGCATCGATGTTTCGGACCGGGTCAACCACCACGCATTTGTTCCCAGTGCCGATTACGTAAGAACACTGCGCGATGCCCGGTGTGTAAAGCTGTGCAAAATGCATTAAAATCCCTCCTGTTAATTTATTTAAACTCTTAATCTATAAAACTTTCCTTTCTGATGCTAACTTATTTTATTATTGCCAGAAAAAATTTATAACTGCTGCTGCAGCCAGGCCGCAGCATAGAGTTAAAATCAGGCCGAAGCGCATTAATGAACGCACAGGGAAAGGAGCTTTACTCAGCACCATCAGGACCGCCTGGTGGGTCGGAAGGATCAGGGTCAGGTTGGAGCCTGCCGCGACCGCCATCAGGGCTGCTGCTGTTTGCAGGCTGTTTCCCGCTGCCAGACCTACAGCCAGCGGGGCCATGAACACGGCAGAGGCGGAATTATTGATGGCATTGGAGAGGGCCGAGGCGACAAAGAATAAAATTAAGATCAGCCAGAATGGCGCCAGTCCTGCTGTATAGTGGCCCAGAAATGTTGATAAAATTTCCAGGGAACCGCTGTGTTCAAGGGTTTGCCCGATGCCCAGCATTGCCCCCAGGAAGAAAACAATTTTCAGGTCTACAGAGTCGTACGCGGCAGGCGGTTTTAATACGCCAAAAAGAATCAGGAGCAGGGTCGCTCCGCCGAAGCCGAAAGCAGGATGCAGCAGGCCGAAGCTAACGAGCAGCACTGCCAGGAGGATGGCAAAAAAAGTAACCTGCCGTTCCCTGGTAGCAAAGGGTGCAAAATGTATGGTTTCGTTCAAGTCCTGATCGCCAGTATTAAGCGACGGCTTATCAGCTGTTTTTACCTGCTTCGCCTCTTCTTCCTCATCTGCACAGCCGGCGCCGGGATCTATCCCGCAGGTTTTGCACAGGAACCAGAGCAGCAGAGCGGTGGCAAGCATAGCCAGGCCGTGTGGGGCGTAGTCAAACATCTTGAAGGACTGCCCTGTTGATGAAAACATGTAGGAGGCGATGATGATGTTTGGTGCGCTGCCGATTAAGGTTACAGTGCCCCCTAAAATTGAAGCCATGGCCAGCGGCAGGCCGAAAGTTCCCGGGCTGCACCCGGATCGCTTCGCCATTCTTACCGCCGTCGGCAGCATCAGGCCGACAGCGCCGACATTATTCATAAAAGCCGACATAAGCGATCCCACGCCGGCAGTACTGATGATCTGTCCCCGCAGGCTTTGTGTTTTCCCCGCCAGCAGCTGCCCCAAACCGCGTAGAAGCCCGGAATTAATAATGCCCTGGCTGACAAAAAAAACAGCAATTATAGTCGCCAGGGCGGGATGGCCGAAGCCGGAAAAAATTATATTTGGCGGAGCAACCCCGGCTATACCCAGGATTAACAGGCCGCCCAACGCTGCTATTTCCATCCGGAAACGGCCGGAGGCGATCATGACCAAAACAATTAATAATACGCTCCAGGCCAGCAGCTGCTCTACCCCAAAGGACCACCCCTTCATAAAATTAGCTTTTATTATTATATTATAAAATTATCACCTAATAAAGATGACTCGAAACGGATCTTCGTTATCCAATAAGTTTTGATAAAAAACTTTGCCGGGAAGCAGGATATTTGATTTTAGTATTGAAGTAAAGTATAGTAATAAGACAAATATAATCTTATTAGTTTTGTTTTATTAAATCAGGTCGGAAAGACAGGAGTTGAATTGGTTAAATGCAGATAACGCGACAGAGCGAATATGCTATCCGGGCCCTAATGGAATTAGCCGCCGCCCCTGAAGGGGCGGTAATCCAGAGCCGGTCAATTGCTGAAAAGCACCGGCTTCCTGAAAAATTCCTTAATAAAACGATCCAGATCCTGGTCCGGGCCGGTTACATCAAGACCCTGAGGGGGATGAAGGGGGGAATCAGGCTCACTGTTGACCCGGGTAATATAACCATTGCCGATGTAATTCAGGCTATCGAGGGAAAAATTGCTTTGAACCCCTGCCTGGCGGAAAGCTATTTCTGTGAAAACAGCTCTTCCTGCCGGGTGCATGGTATCTTAAAGCGGGCCCAGGATGCCATGATTGCTGAATTGAGCAAAGAAACTCTTGCCGACCTGGTAAGAGAAGATAGGAAGGCAGCAGTTGCTAACCAATAATTAATCAGGAGGGATTTGCATGTTTTGTAACCAGTGTGAACAGACCGCAAAAGGAGAAGGATGTACCGTCAGGGGCGTCTGCGGTAAAAGCCACGAAGTGGCTACACTGCAGGATATTTTGGGCCAGGTCCTCAAAAGCCTTGCTCTCTATGCCCATGAAGGGCGCCGGGTTGGCCTGGTCGATGGCAAAGTAAACCGCTTTACTGCCGAAGCTTTATTTTCCACACTGACCAACGTTAACTTCGATCAGGATCGTTTTGTCGAATATATCAACGAAGCGGCCGGATTAAGAGATGACCTGAAGAAGAGGGTAAAAGAGGCGGGAGGCAATGTCGATTTTTCCGCTCCTGCTGCCGATCTGCAGCCTGCTGAAGGACTGGAAGCAATGATTAAGCAGGGTGAAGAACTCGGTCAACCCTGGAGCAAGGATGTCCCTGAGGATATTGCTTCCCTGCAGCGGACTATGTATTTCGGCATAAAGGGGATCTCGGCCTATGCCCATCATGCCGCTGTTTTAGGCCGGGAGGACGATGCCATATACGCATTTCTGCATGAAGGGCTTGCCGCACTCAGCAATCCTGGCCTTTCCATGGATGACTGGCTGGGACTGGTATTAAAATGCGGTGAGATAAACCTTAAAACAATGGAGCTGCTCGATGCTGCCAATACGGGTGTTTTCGGAAGCCCTGTTCCGACAGAGGTGCCTCTCGGCCACAAAGCAGGAAAATGTATTCTCGTTTCCGGCCACGACCTGCATGATTTGAAAATGATTTTGGAGCAGACAGAAGGTAAGGGCATCTTTGTTTACACCCACGGTGAAATGCTCCCGGCTCACGGATACCCTGAGTTGAAGAAGCACAAGCATCTTTACGGCAACTATGGATCTGCATGGCAGAACCAGCAGAAGGAATTTCCCCACTTTCCGGGGCCGATTGTTATGACCACCAACTGCATCCGGGAACCGAAGGAGCAGTACTTTGCCAGTATCTACACCCGCGAAGTAGTCGGGTGGCCCGGGGCGGCGCATATTGAAGGCGATGACTACAGCGCAGTAATCGAGAAAGCCCTGGCCATGCCCGGCTTTACGGAAGATGAAGACAAGGGCAGTGTGACGGTTGGTTTTGCCCATGATGCCGTAATGGGCGTTGCCGACAAGGTTATTGCAGCGGTCAAGAGCGGGGCTGTTAAGCACATCTACCTGGTGGCCGGCTGCGACGGGGCCAAGCCGGGACGCAACTACTACACCGAGTTTGTCGAAAAGACTCCGCCGGATACCCTGGTGCTGACCCTGGCCTGCGGCAAGTACCGTTTCTACGATCAGCAGCTGGGCGATATCGGCGGTATACCGAGGCTGCTTGATATGGGCCAGTGCAACGATGCCTATTCGGCAATCAAGGTCGCAGCGGCGCTTTCTGAAGCTTTCGAACTTGACATAAATGACCTGCCGCTGTCGCTGATCATATCCTGGTACGAGCAGAAAGCGGTGGCGATTTTACTGACCCTGCTTTACCTGGGTCTGAAAGATATCCGCCTTGGGCCCAGCCTGCCGGCCTTTATTACACCGAACGTGCTAAACGTTTTAGTTGAAAAATTTAATATCATGCCTATCGGTAACCCTGAAGAAGACCTGGTCGCAACCCTTAAGTAAAATGTGATGCGGGGACGGGGTACCTGTCACACTATTGGGTGCCGTCCCCGCTTTAATTTCATTCAGATGAGGTAGTTTAAATATGAAACTTGAAGGAAATTGTCAAACCACGGCCATGGGCATAATGCCCCACACCGATGTTGATAAGGCACTGGAGCTGGCCCTGACCCTTGATATACCTTACTGGCCGCAGCTGCCGAAAGTAAATTATTTTGAAGATATGTATGCTCAGATATCTGAACATTTTCCCGGGATTACTGTCGATCCGGCAAAACGGGAGATCCGCTTTTCGCTCAACCGGTTTTATGAAGACCTGGAAGAGTTTCTGCTGCACTGGGAAGAGGAGGCATATTTCAGGCTGTCACCCGAATATTCGGTAGTATTCCACCGCTTCCTCGAACAGGATCTCAGCAGTTACAAGTATATCCGGGGCCAGAGCATCGGTCCTGTCAGCTACGGATTGAAGATTTTAGATGAAAATAACAAGCCGATGATTTATTACGAAGAAGTCCGGCAGACCGTGTTTGATTTTGTTTCCAAAAAGCTGCAGGCCCAGTTGGGCGAGATGCAGGAAGTTCACCCCGGTGCTTTTGCCTGGGTTGACGAACCGGGCCTGGAGATGATCTTTATGGCCATTACGGGGTATACCAGCGAAAGGGCCAGTGAAGACTACCGTGCTTTCCTGGAAACATTTCCGGGCCCCCGGGGGGTGCACCTGTGCGGTAACCCTGATTGGTCATTTTTGCTGCAGATGGAACTTGATGTCCTTTCCCTGGATGTTTTTGCCCGCGGTCACATCTTCACCCGCTATAAAGACGATATCAGGTCTTTTCTCGATCGCGGCGGAATTATTTCCTGGGGAATAACGCCAACTTTAGCTGAAGAATTTGAGAAGGAAAATGTGCAGTCCATGATCGATACCCTTGACGGCCTCTGGAGGAGCCTTGATCAGGCAGGTATTCCCCTCGAGCAGATCTTAAAGCAGGCCTGGCTGGCCCCGGCCCGCTGCTGCCTGGTTAACCAGGACGGGGAAGAAACGGTAGCCAAATCATTCCGGATGCTGCAGGAAGTAGCCGACCATTTCAAATCAGAACTGTAATGTGACGGGGGACGGGGTACCTGTCAAATTTTTAGCAGGAATTCTGTCAGTTCCGGAACGGAGTGGATAAAATGGGTGGGTTCTGCTGCAGTCAGTTCGGTGATTGAGCCGTAACCGTAAGTAACGGCAATTGAGTCTAAATCGCAGGCCCGGGCGCCCCTGATGTCGTGTTTGCGGTCGCCGACCATCACGCTCTCCTTTTTATCGAGCGTGCTGTTGTTTTTCAGGATGTAATCGATTACTTCGTTTTTTTCCACCCTGGTGCCGTCGAGATTGCTTCCGGCTATTGTGATAAAGTAGCGGTCGACATTGAAATGCTGCAGCACCTTTTCAGCAAATATTGTCGGCTTGGAGGTAGCTACGAACAGTTTTACACCGCTCCTGTCGAGTGACTCCAACATTTCCGGGACTGAAGGGTAAAGCCTGTTTTCATAGATCCCTTTTCTCCGGTAGTATTCGCGGTAGTATTCGACCGCCTGCAGTGCCTTGGTTTTACTGAAGCCGTAGTTGTTTTCGAACGACCATGACAGCGGCGGGCCGACAAAAAATTTTAATTCCTCTTCGGTTGCTTCAATACCGTATTTCTTTAAGGCATACTGCACAGACCTGGTTACACCGTCTGCTGAATCGGTCAGGGTGCCGTCGAGATCAAACAAAATATTCTTATAGCGGAAGCTCATATTATTCCCATCTCCAACCGGCTATTTTCCTCTCCTTATTATTATTAGCTTCCGGCCTGCTCATATCCTGCCCGCCCTGACAGGTAGTTCTCTTATCTGTCTTATTTTTAACACCCCTTGCCCGGCTTTCCATTTAGACGTAAAATGGAAACGTGCTTGTTTGATCATCGGTTCCGCAGATTTGGAGGTAGTAAGGCTTAAATGCGTAATAATGCTGCTCAAATGGGCGAAGAAAGTATTACCAGGCTGCTGCTCCGCTTTTCTCTGCCGGCCACGGCCGGAATGCTGGTTATGGCAACCTATAACATAGTCGATACAATCTTTGTCGGGATCCTGGGCAGCGAAGCAATCGCGGCCCTGTCGGTTGCTTTTCCCTTCCAGATGCTCTTGGGCGCACTCGGCATCGGGACCGGTGTCGGCGCGGCATCGCTGATATCCCGCTCCCTCGGCAGCGGCCAGATGGATATGGCTCGAAGTGCGGTCGGGCAGGTGATCAGCCTGTCATTTATTTACGGCCTCGTTGTCGCCCTGATCGGCTTTTTTTATCTTGAACCCCTCCTGGTCCTCTTCGGGGCTACCCCGGAGATCCTGGACCTGACCGCTGAATACGTTATTGTGATTACCAGCGGTTCGGTTATGTTCTTCCTGATCATGAGCCTCAATAATACGGTCAGGGGGGAAGGAAACCCCAAGCTGTCCATGTATGTAATGATTATCTCGGCGCTGATCAATATTGCCCTTGATCCCATCTTTATTTTTGTGCTCGGTTTGGGAGTGCGCGGCGCCGCGGTGGCCACGGTACTGGCCAAAATTGTCGGTGTTGTAATTATGCTGCGTTACTTCACTTCGGGCCGGGGTGAAATCAGGATAAACTTAGCCTGCCTCAGGCCGCGCCTGGAGACGATACAGAAGATTTATGTTATAGGTTTTCCGGCGATGATCCTGCAAATATCGACCAACCTCTCCCTGGTTGTCGCCAATAATATCCTTGCCGCTTACGGTTACCTGGCTATTGCCGCCCTGGGTTTGATATTCCGTCTTTTTATGTTTGCCCTGATGCCGGTAATCGGCGTATCCCAGGGAATGCTGCCGATCATCGGCTATAATTTCGGGGCCGGCAAAATGGACCGTATCCGTGAAACACTTATCAAGGGTGTTGTGATCAGCACCATTATAGCCACCTTCTTCGGTGTTATTTACTTCATCTGGCCGGGCATGTTTATTAGTATTTTCAGCAGGGAGCCGGAGCTGATTGCCCTGGGCAGCGAAGCCCTGCGGATCATGGTGGTCATGTTTCCCCTGATTGGCGCCCAGGTTGTTTTCTCCACCTATTTTCAGGCAACCGGTAAAGGGATGCCTTCCCTGCTGCTCTCTATCCTGCGGGAAGTAATTTTATTTATTCCTTTCCTGATCATATTCTCCGGTCTTCTTGGTTTAAGCGGGGTCTGGATTTCCCGCCCGGTCAGTGACCTGCTCGCTTTTCTGGTTACCTATATTCTTATTACCCGCGAGCTCAGGCGCCAGGGAATTCCACTTCGTCCCTCGGCATTGACGGTGCAGGAGAGGCAATAAAGCAGGATGTCTGAGAGCCGTTCCCCAGATTAAAGGATAGGTCGAAAGGCCCTAAAGAAGGATATTTTGAAAAGCTTGTAGAATGAATGCACCTCAGTTAATAAGGGGGGACATCTGAAATGGGAGAAAATGGGCTGCTTGAAACAGTATTTGCTCCGGGCAGCAGTATCATGATCGAGTATGTAAACCTGCGGGGGCTGCCGAAAAACTGCAGCACCAGGGTGGAAGACCTGGAGGAATCGTACCTCATCCTGCGGGCCCCCTATGTCAAGGGCCACCCGGAAAGATTTCATGAAAGCCAGGAGTTGACCCTGCGGCGGCTTGACAGTGAACAAAAAGAAGCCTACGTGACCAGTGTCTTTGTTATTGATGTCCGCCAGGGTGAAACGCCCATGCTGGTATGCAGTAAGCCGAAGAAAATCAATAAAACTTCGCTGAGGCGTTTTTCCCGTTTCAGTGTAAATATGCCCTTTAGCTATATTTTTCCCAATCAGTCCAAAGAGCATTCGGGAACTATTCGCGACCTCTCCCTGGGCGGCTGTTATGCCCTGATTAATCCCGCGCCCGGGCTGAAAGAAGGGGCTGCCATGCAGCTTCTGATCACTATTCCAGGCGATGGCAAAGCGCTTTCTTTAAAAGGCAGGGTATTAAGAATCGATAATCTGAGTGAAGGGGATAAAGGCCCTGTCGGCATAGCGGTTGACTATTACCTGTTAACAGATGAAATGCTGGAAAAGCTGTACGGTTACATATTTCAGCTTCAGCTGACTCATGAGAGGCTCTCCGGGCCGGTTCCCGACGTTAACGATCAATAAAGGTTCAGTCTTTTTGACTTAACACTGCCAGGCCTCTTCAAAAATATGCAGGTGATCAATAGAGAGCACCTTCAAAGATTCTACCGGTCCGCTTCTGTTTCCCTGGGCCTCGGCATGCTCGCCGGCCCTGGCGGTTAGATAAGACTTTAACTTCTCTGCTGCTGAGGGTGGAAACTGGCTGGCGTGGCAATCAATTGCCTCCATTTTTAAATCCCAGGTAGCGGAAACATCCACAAAGGTATTGGGATAAGCGGTATAGTAAAAAGCGATCATCTCAACTGCATGAGGCTGCAAACCTTCCTGTATATCAGCCGGGCAGAAGTTAGGCATGCTGGAGAGAAGGCAGGCCTCGGCTGTGGCCAGGCCGGTGCGGTTATGATCGGAGTGGGCCTCGTAAGGCAGCCAGGGATCGCAGACCAGGACCGCTTCTGGCTTATGCCGGCGGATAACGCTGGTAATTTCAGAGCGTATCTGATCGTAAGGAAGGCAGCCGCCGTCTGCAAAGTCGAGCCACAGCAGGTTTTTTACCCCCAACATGCCGGCCGTTTTTTCAGCCTCCTTCCGCCGTGTTATGATCAAATCTTCCTGTTCCAGGGCCGGATCGCAGGTGCCGGCCGAACCGTCGGTAACAGTCAGGCAGGTAACGGTGGCCCCGGAGCGGGATAAAAGCGCGATGGTTGCGCCGGCGCCGATTTCCATGTCGTCGGGATGAGGTTGAACACAAAGAATCTTTTTAGCTTTGAGCAGATTTGGAACAGGCAGGAAATCACAAATTCGGGGTTTCATCTAATCATCTCCCATCTGCTTAATACCATAGAATTAAACGGTCGGAGCCTTAAACCCTCTCTGATGGCTGATTTTCCCCGGGAATTTATTTGCGCAGGGAAATATTCCGTTATCGATAAATAATTTACGATAAAGCCCGGGACGAGCGATTTGCTTTTTAATGCTCATACTGGTAAGTTATAGGGAAGCAAAAATATTATATTGCAGATCATGGGAGGAGAAACAGAATGAAGAATCAATTATCGCTGATTTTTGCAGTACTGCTGATCGGAATTTTGCTGATTGGCGGTTGCGCCGAAAGCCCGGAAGATGTAACAGTTCCCGAGGAAGTTGTAAGCGCTGATCCTGACCCCGAGCAGGCTGTGATGGAATTTGTAGCAGCTATCGGGGATCTGGATTTGGATAAAGCAGAAAGCCTTATCGCACAGGATTATCTCGAAGAATTTGGGGAAGATTTTGCAGATTTGAAAGCGGCCCTTGAAGAAGAGACGACTGAAGCCGCTGTAATGAGACAGATGTTCAGCGTGATATTTAACAATTTAGATATTACAACTACCGGGCACAGGATTGACGGAGATGAAGCTGTTGTCAATACGGTCAATACCCATCCCGATCCGGAAATATTAAGTGAAATGCTGATGTCCAAGTTGCTTGAAATGATGTTCAGCGGTGATGTGGATCTCGAGAATATGACCGATGAAGAGGGAATGCAGCTCATGCTTGAAGTTTTCAGGGAAGTCTTTACAGAAGTAGACAGAATAACCACTGAAGCCGAAGTGCCCATGGTCAGGGAAGATGGCAGGTGGAAAATTGCCGGCGAAGTGATCTCTGACTACACCCTGGATTTAGATATGTAAAAAATTAAAAGCGGACCAAATAAAAGGGGCCTCTCCACTTACTTAAACGCCGGGTGCGTTGTGTCGTAAAAAGTGCAGAGGCCCTGCTTGTTTATTTATTCGATCAGCTCTGCCGGAGGCTGGTGGGGGATTCGGGCGATCTCCTGATCACCGTACATGAATACCGCTTCTTTGTCAGCGGTAATTGCTCCGATTTCGGCAGCTGCAACTCCGGCGCTGCCTGCCGCATCCATAACTTCTGCCACATTTTCCGGAGAGACTTGAAAGAGCATCCTGGCCTGGGTTTCGCAGATCAGGATTTCTTCAGGTGTCAGACCCTCCGCTTTTACCGGAGCAGCGGCCAAATCTACCTTAGCCCCCAACCCGCCGAAACGGACTGATTCGCTCACGGCAGCGCCGATCCCGGCTGCCCCCAGGTCGGAGCAGGCATTGATTTTGCCGGTTTTAATCGCAGCGAGGGCCGCTTCCATGGTAGCTTTTTCTTCATCGAAGAGCGCCTCGGCCGGGCGCATCACGTCGGCCAGGCCGGCCCGGTAAAGGGTGTCGTTACCGTCATTGTTAGTTTTACCGAGAATGATCAGGCGGTCGCCCGCATTCTTGGCCGGTTTGGTCAGCGGTTCATCAATGACCAGGCGGCCGATAACCGCAGCAACCACTGCCGGGACTATATCACTGAAAGAAGTCGAAAGACCCCCGCCGACAACAAAAACTCCCATTGTTTCACACATGTCGCGGATCCCCTTGACGATCAGGTCGACCCTTTCCCCGCTGGTCATAACCTGGCATTCGCCGCAGGTGCACTTTCCTTTAAAACCACAGGAGCCCACAATTACTTCTTCATCCAGGGGCCGCGTTCCGATAAAATCAAGCAGAAACAGGGGCCGCCCGCCCATGGCCACAACATCTCTCATCGCCCCGCCCGCCCCGGTAGCTGCACTGTCGTAAGGCCGGGGGACGCACGGCGAGCAATGGCTTTCCATTTTTGCCACCATCAGTCCCTCATCTCCAGGCATGCGGAAAACGGCGGCGTCGTCGTTAGCGTCAGGACCGATCAGCAGGCTGCCGGGCGACACTCTGGCCACTGCTTCATTCAGTTTTTTAAATACACCAAAATCGATGGCCTTATCAATATTATGGTGCAGGTGAATAAAGAGGCCGTGCATTAAAGCTCTCTCAATAGTATTCATTGCGGAAGTCCCTCCTCATCATAAAAACTCTACCTTATTATATACCACTGATTGAGC
This sequence comes from Bacillota bacterium, assembly GCA_051748565.1. Classification (GTDB taxonomy): domain Bacteria; phylum Bacillota; class Dethiobacteria; order DTU022; family DTU022; genus SKPH01. The sequence continues at coordinate 11,560 of JBNJHN010000042.1, forward strand.
TGATTTCCTGTTGAACTGTTTATACCCGGTGGAAGCGGGATTAGCTGTCTCTTAAAAGGGAATAGCGGTTGTTCCGGGGAATATAACCAGTAAATTTGAAATATCAGATTGAAAGCATAATTGTATAGTAGTGACTTAAACAATATTAATCGAAAGATTGAAAGGAGATTGCCATGTCTGAAATTGAAAAAAACGCTAAGGGTTACCGCCTCCTCAGCTGTGAGGAAGCCTCCAAACATCACTTTGAAAGGGCGGCAAATAAACTAAAACTAAAGCGGTCGCTTCGCAACTGGCTAAGGATCCCCTTCCGTGAAATTTCGGTGCACCTGCCGGTTGTCATGGATGATGGTAACCTTCATATTTTTGAAGGGTTCCGTGTCCAGCACAATAATGCCCGAGGGCCGCACAAAGGAGGAACCCGCTTTCACCCCAGAGTTACCCTGGGTGATGTTCGCGGGTTGGCCTCCTGGATGACCTGGAAGACTGCCCTGCTGAACCTGCCCCTGGGCGGCGCCAAGGGCGGAGTGGCCTGTGATGCAAAAAAAATGTCGGAAGCAGAGCTGGAGCGGTTGACCCGCAAGTATACCCAGGCCATCAGCGTCGATATCGGGCCGTACCAGGATATCCCCGCGCCTGACGTTAATACGGATGAAAAAGTAATGGCCTGGATTATGGACGAGTACAGTAAACTGCGCGGTTATTCACCGGCGGTGGTGACCGGTAAACCGGTTGACCTGGGAGGGTCTCCCGGCCGAAAAAGCGCTACAGGGCTTGGGGTGGCCTACATTGTTGAACAGTGGGCGGCGGAAAATGGATACAAAATGGAAGAGAGTACTGCCGTCGTACAGGGTTTTGGCAATGTTGGTTATCATAGTGCTTACCACCTGAGTAAAATGGGCTGTAAGATTGTGGCAATTTCCGATTCGGGTGCCGGAATTGTGAACAAAGAAGGCCTCGATGTGGAAAAAGTGCTCAAACATAAAGAAGAGACAGGTTCTGTTTCCGGCTTCCCCGGTGCGGAAACTGTTAAGAAAGAGAAGATCTTTGCCCAAAAGTGTGACTTCCTGATTCCCGCCGCCCTGGAAAATGCCATCAAGGGCGATAATTTTGCCGATATTCAGGCCAGGGTGATTTTTGAAGCGGCAAATGGCCCCACCTGCCCCCTGTGTGAGCCGGATCTCGAGGCGAAGGGGATTACCATCATGCCTGATATCCTGGTCAACAGCGGGGGCGTGGTAGTTTCTTACTTTGAATGGGTCCAGAACCTGCAGCAGTTCAGCTGGAGCGAAGAACAGGTCGATATGGAACTGCAAAAAAAAATGAAAAACGCCTATAACCGGGTTACTGAAAAAGCAGCTGAAGAAAAAGTAACCATGCGCATAGCTGCTTACATGCTGGCCATAGAGAAAGTAGCCGCCGCGGCCCAGACCAGGGGCGCCTATTAATCAACAAGTTAAGGGAGTAATTTCAGATACCTTTTACCGGCTCATGATTATTGTCGGGGGGAGGAAATGGATGGTAGAGAAGCAGGGAACGGCAAAAGTTCTCGAGGAAATCGGGGTCTTGCTCGAACTTAAAGGTGAAAACCCATTTAAAAGCAGGGCTTATTACAGTGCTGCCCGCACTGTTGAACTGATGGGTGAAGAAGAGCTGGAAAAACTTGTCCACGAAGACAAGCTTAAAGATGTTAAGGGTATCGGCTCGGCGATCAATGAAAAGTTGAAAGAACTTGTTCTTACCGGCAAACTTAACTACTATGAAGAGCTGAAAGAAAGCATCCCGGAAGGGCTTTTTGAAATACTAAAAGTACCCGGACTCGGGCCCCGGAAGGTCAGGGCCCTTTATGATATGCTCGAGATTACCACCCTGGCCGAACTTGAATACGCCTGCCGTGAAAACCGGTTGGTCAACCTTAAAGGTTTTGGGCAGAAAACCCAGGATAATATTCTTGAGGGGATTGAGTTTCTTCGCCGTAACCAGGGTCAATATTTTTACAGTGAAGCCCGCAGGGTTGCCGATGAGCTTGTCGAGAAGCTAAAAGAATTCCCCGCCCTGGGTGAGGTGAGCCTGGCCGGCAGTATCAGGCGCTTTCGGGAAATAGTCAAAGATATTGACCTGGTGGCTTCGACCGATGAACCGGCCGACCTGACCGCTTATTTTTGCGATCTGCCCCAGGTGGCCGGGGTAATTGCGCATGGGGATACAAAAGCTTCCGTCCAGCTGGATGAAGGAATTAATGCCGACCTGCGGGTAGTTAAGAAGCAGTTATTTCCTTATGCCCTCCATCACTTTACGGGCAGTAAAGAACATAATACAGCCCTGCGCCACAGGGCAAAGAATATGGGAATGAAAATTAACGAGTACGGCCTGTTTCGGGGAGAGGAAGAAGAGCTTGTTGAGTGCCGGAATGAAACAGAATTCTTTGCTGTCCTTGATCTTGATTACATCCCCCCTGAACTGCGTGAAAACTATGGGGAAATCGAGGCAGCTGAAGCAGGCGACCTGCCAACGCTTGTTGAAGAAAAAGATATTCGCGGCATTTTTCACGTGCACACTCTTTACAGCGACGGCACCAATACGCTGGAAGAAGTGGTCCGGCACTGCAGTGAACTTGGCTATGAATATGTGGGTATTACGGATCACAGCCAGTCGGCTTCTTATGCGGGAGGTCTGAAGGAAGAAGATCTGGAGGAACAGCAGGAAGAGATAGAGGCCCTGCGTGAAAAATATCCCGGTATAGCAATACTGCGCGGGGTTGAGTCAGATATAAGGGGCGACGGCAGCCTCGATTATCCTGATGCCGTGTTAGAACGCCTGGACTTTGTTATTGCCTCGGTTCATTCGGGCTTGAAGATGGAGCGCTCAAAGATGACCGATAGGCTCTGCCGGGCTCTCTCTGACCCCCGGGTAACTATGCTGGGACACCCGACCAACAGGCTGCTGCTCGGGCGGGACAGTTCCCCCCTGGATCTCGAAGAAGTTTTTCAGAGTGCTCTCGAAAACGGCGTTATCCTGGAGCTGAACGCCAGCCCGGCACGCCTGGACCTCGATTGGCGTCACCTGAAAAAGATCAGGGAAATGGGCCTGCTCGTTTCAATCAATCCCGATGCTCACCGGCTGGAAAGTTTTGAGGATACCAACCTGGGTGTCGCCATCGCCCGCAAAGGCTGGCTTGAAAAGAAGGATATTTTTAATACCAGGTCCCGCAGTGAAGTCGAAAAGTACCTGCGCAAAAGGCACGGTTAATATTTTTACAGGAGTAGTCGAAAGGTATAAATTTTCTCCATTCCTTGCGGGAGGGAATAGTCGTGGAATATATTTTGAGCCTGCTGATCGGAATAAGCTTAAGTGCCACCAGCGGCTTTCGGGTTTTTGTGCCCCTGCTGATCCTGAGCATTGCTTCCCTGGCCGGGTGGGTGGAACTTTCGCCGGCATTTGCCTGGATCGGCAGCTACCCGGCCCTGGCGGCCCTGGCCGTGGCCACGGCCCTGGAGCTGGGGGCATATTTTTTCCCCTTTATCGATAACCTGCTCGGTGCCGCTTCGGTTCCCGTCAGCATGGTGGCCGGCATTCTGATTACCGCTTCTGTAATAGTCGACCTGCACCCCATGTTAACCTGGACCCTGGCCATAGTAACGGGGGGCGGAGCAGCCCTCGGGGGGAGCGCGCTCAGCAATCTGCTGCATGCCGGCTCGACGGCAACCACGGGGGGAACCGCCAATCCCGCCCTTTCGCTGGTGGAAACAGTGTTTTCGTTCTTCATTGCTATTCTTGCAGTCCTGGTTCCTGTCTTTGCCTTCCTGCTGCTTGCTCTTATTGTTTTCATAGTGATCAAAAGGATCGGCAGAATGAAAAGGGGAGCCGCAATTAAATACTAAACAGGCTCACAGAATAAACTAGTGGAAATCCGGATAATACCGGAAGGGGGGTGTGAATTCAGATGGAAATGATTGACAGGCATGCAATTCCCAATCTGCGCAAGTATTTGAAACAATCATTTATGGGAACTGCCGTTATAGTGATGATCATATTTGCTCTCGATGCAGTGGTTCATACTGTAATAATTGCCACTCTGGGAGCAACAACTTTTATTGTTTTTGCCATGCCTCACAGTTACGCTTCAGATCCTCGCAGAATTTTCGGGGGATATGCAGTGGGCATAATTGTCGGCATTATAGTCCATTATCTACATATTACTTTTCTTATGGTCGATCCGGGCGGTTTTGAGGGTATCAATATCATTCTGGGGGGCCTTGCCATTGGCCTATCAACTCTGCTTATGGCTTTTACCAACACAGAGCATCCTCCGGCCGCAGGGCTTTCCATGGGCCTGATTTTTAATCCCTGGACTTATGAAACTTTAGGGGTAGTTATTGGTGCGATAACTTTCCTTAGCCTGAGCAAGTATGCTCTGAAAAATTGGCTGATCAACCTTCACGGGCCGACATCTAAACCGCCTTGTCCGACCGATGATGACTAACTTGAAAACAGTCAGCCAGCGTACATACACCTTATATCCGGCAGGTTCCTGATTACCTGGAGAGTTTTTACTTTTGAGTTATATAAGCTTTTTGTGCTTATTTCGATAAGCACAGAAAGGTTATTCTTACAGATCCCTCCAGAAACCGGGCAGGCGGGATAAAATCAAAGCGGTGGTGATATGACCTACCAGCAGCCCGATAAAAAGGCCCCAGATATTCCCGGTAAGGTAAATAAATAAGAGCATAAAACAGGTTATAGTTATAATGTAAAGCAGGGAAAAGGCCCAATCAGGCATAATGTCTCCTTATGCAGTTAATAAGAGCAGTTACGACTGTCACAGAAAGCCGTGTAAATCCCTGAACCGGCAAAGTAAAGCCCTCTGCAACGAAGCAAATGATGTTACAGAAGGCTTTTTAGTCTAACCGGCCGGGTTATCGTCCCAGCAGGATTAATACCCCGGCAGCGATAGCAAGCAGGGCCATTAAAGTCCCCAATAGTGGAATTGGCATTGCGACTACTTGGAAAAGGCCGGTCAGGACCAGCCAGATACCCAGCAGCAGCATTCCCAGGCTTTTCGTCAAACCTAATTTTTTGGCCATGTTTAGCTCCTCCTTACAATTGTTCCCATTTAGACTTAGTTAGCGCCGAATTAAGCTGGTGATAAACAAGACGATTACTGCACCGAAAGTTGCAACGAGAATCGTCGTCAGGTTAAAACCGGTGACCGTATAAGGCA
>JBNJHN010000043.1:0-16690 GCA_051748565.1 Bacillota bacterium
GGCCAAATCATAAACAATAAGCTCAAAAGTAGTCGGCAAAAGTAAAAGGCGTTAGATTGAGATTCAATTCTAACGCCCCTTGGTTTATTTATAAGCCGGATAAAGCTGCAAATTTAATCCTTTGAAAAGTAGGGGCCGGGGTTAAAACGGTGGTCGGGGTTGCCGCTGGGATAGTATCGGACCGGAGGCATATTATATTCCCTGACTTCGAAGTGGAGATGGACCCCCGTGCTATAACCGGTCGTTCCGGCACGGGCAATGCGCTGCCCTTTGCCCACAACTTCACCTCTCTCTGCAAGAAGGCTGCTCATATGGGCATAGAGGGTAACAGTGCCGCCACCGTGGTCTATCATAATGCAATTACCATAACCGCCATTCCAGCCGGAGAAGATAACTTTTCCATTGGCTGCAGCCAAAATATAATTTGCCGCTCCACCATGAGGAGCCATATCGATACCCCCGTGCCATGCCTGGGCACCACTGAATGGATCCCGCCTCCACCCGTAACCTGAACTAACCCAGGTAGGAGGCTCGATTGGATAATGTAAAGCTCCTTCAACACCGGAAAACTGGCTTTGCGCTTCAGCTATAAGCTGGCGAATTAAAGAGTCAAGTTGCTGCGCTTCTTCTTCCAGGTCAATTATGGCTTTCAGGTTTAATTCAATCTCATACTGCAGTTCACCCAACAGAGCTTCCCGATCAATGGCAGCCTGCTGAATTTCCGCTTCATTAGCGGCTACCTGACGGCGCATATTTTCCAGACCGGCCTTCTTAGCTTCCAATTCGTCTTTCCAGACCTGGATAATATCTCTTTCATTCTGGATTTCCTCAATAAGGGCCAAGTCATTGGAGGCAATAAGGCTCAGGTTGTGCAGACGAGTTAAAAAATCAGGAAAGCTTTTTGAATCGAAGAGGACTTCCACGTATGAAACTACACCGTGCTGCTGAATCGCCCGCAGCCGTTTTTTCAATAACTCTTCCTGGTACATAAGTTGTGCCTCGGCTTCAGCCAATTCCAACTCGACCAGCTCTATCTCTGTTTCTACATTTCTAATCTCACCGGCCAGCCGAACCTGCTCCGCCCGCAGACCTTGCAAGCGGCTTTCAAGCTGCATGAGCTCATCTTTGAGAGCAGCTTCACGGTTCAGGCGCTGCTCAAGAGCGCTTTTTTCATCCCGCTGCCTTTTTTCAAGTTCTTCCAGTTCCTGCTGTTTTTCTTCAATTTCATCTGACGTAACTGTAACAGCAAAAACAGGCAGGATTAAGGCAAAGGCCAACAAAAACGCCAGAAACAGGGTTGCTGCCCAGGCTTTACTCCTGTTAAACATTTTTTTTGTCCTCCCTGAACTTAAGCATTTTTCTATTTATAAAGTATATCTCTTTATGCTTTTAAAAAACGGCCCATCGAAAAAGTGCTGCCCAGAATGCCAAGTCCTGTTCCCAGCGGAACAAGGTATTTGGCCAGTTCAATAATTACCATCTGTGTTGGCAGAAGTGTCAAAAATGCAAGATTGTTGATGCTAACCCATTCAACAGAAAACTGGTACAGGTAGTATAAACCAGCCAGCGGGACAACCGCTCCGACAAAACCCATCAGCAAACCTTCAAGGACAAAAGGCCAGCGAATAAACCAGTTGGTAGCACCCACATATTTCATGATTGAAATTTCTCTTTTTCGCATCATAACAGTAAGCTTTATTGTATGCGAAATTAAAAATACAGCCGTAATCGACAGGCCAGTCATCAGGGCCAACCCAACCCATTGCATGACCCCGGTCACAGCAAATAGATTTTCTACATAACCCTGGCCGTAAAATACAGCCGCCACTCCTGGATAAGTTTCAAATTCCGCTGCCAGAACAACTACTGATTCAGGGACAACCGTCAGTACTTCGTATGATGCAAGCAGTGGGTTCTCAGGGCCTGTATCGTAACCTTCCAGCATACCACCCAGCTGTCTTTGAAGGCGACCCATATGTTCTTCACTCGAAACGTACCGTGCTTCCCTTACCCCACTGTGAGTAGAGAGCTTCAACCCCAGTTGATTAAGGGTTTCCTGATCCGCCTGTTCATCAATATATACAACAATTTCAACCTGCTTTTTAACCGTATCTGTTATGTGGCTGATGTTTAGATTCACCAGCATGAACATACCCAGCATTAACAGAGTTACGACAACTACCCCGGTTGAAGTGATGCACATCCACCGGTTGCGATAAAGACCTTTTATAGTTTCAGCAATAACATAAAAAAAACCGCTAATGAACATGGGTATAAATCCCCTTCTGCTCATCACCCACAAGTTTACCGCTATCCAGATAGAGGACCCGCTTTTTAAAACGGTCGACTATCTCCCGGTTGTGAGTCGCAACCAGTACTGTTGTACCGCGCAGGTTTATGCTGCGTAAAAGGTTCATAATGTCAAGCGTTGTTCCGGGATCAAGATTACCGGTCGGTTCATCGGCAATAATCATTGCCGGACGATTGGCGATCGCCCGGGCCAGCCCGACTCGCTGCTGCTCGCCTCCCGAAAGATCACAAACCCTTGCCTTAGCTTTATCCTGCAGCCCTACCAGGCCGAGAACATGTGGAACCCGTTTCCGAATATCTCTTCGGGAAGACCCGGTAACTACCATGGCAAAAGCAACATTATCATAGGCCGAACGCTCTTCCATTAACCTAAAATCCTGGAACACCATCCCAATATTGCGCCTCAGATAGGGCAGCCGATGCCTTGGTAAACGGGCAACATCGCGACCGAAAATTTTTAAAATGCCGTCACTGGGTTTAATTTCCCTGATTATTAATTTTAAAAGCGTCGATTTACCGGCCCCGCTTGATCCAACAAAAAATGCAAATTCACCGCGATCTATAAAAAAGTTTAAACCTTCCAGAGCATAACGCCCGCCCTTCTCATACTTCATGCACACGTTTTTTGCTTCGACCATGCAGTCAGACCTTCCTGTGCATAATTAACATAATAAGGCATATTTTAGGTTTCGACAATGGACCCTGGAATCCTGCTACATATTTTAATCTATTTTTACTTATTTTGCAAATTTTAACCGTTCTGAGTTTTTAAGCAGTAAGCATTTTGAAAAATTTTCAGTGCTGCTGCATTTTTTTAAAACCTTCACCGTGAACTTCAGTTGCATTACCAATGATCAAGAAAGCATCGGGGTCAATATCGTAGATAATTGATTTCAGGTGAGCTGTTTGCTGGCGGGTTACCACGCAGAGCAGCACCTCACGCCCCTCGCCGGTATATCCTCCCTGTCCCTCAATCCTGGTCACACCCCGGCCAAGCTCATAAAGTAGTCTTTCATTTATCCTGGCACCAAAACGGGTAATAATAATTGCCGATTTGGCCAGACCAAGTCCTTCGAGTATGGCATCAATAACCTTTATGCTGACAAAGAGTGAAAGAGCGGCATACATAGCCGGTTCGCTGCCGAAAACGAATACGGCCAGGAATAAAACAACCAGGTCGCTCCAAAGAAGGGCCTGGCCGGGACTTACTCCGGAAGTTTTAGCCAGGATCAATGAAAGCAGGGCACTACCTCCGGTCGAGCTGCGAAAACGGAATACCAAACCAACCCCAATACCCATTACCACGCCTCCGTAAACCGCTGCCAGCAGTAAATCATCGGTGGCAGGAGGCAAAATAGGAGCCGTGACTTCCACTGCAATAGAAAAAAGCAGTGTGCCGAGAAGGCTTTGAATAATTATTCGCGGGCCTAAAACCAGGTAGCCGGTAATAAACAGAGGAATGTTCAAAAGGATTATCGTCAAACCAACCGGCATTCCAACCATATGATAAAGAAAAACAGATAAACCGCTTACTCCACCAGGGGCAAGCATGTTCGGTACCATAAACATATTCATGCCCACCGCCAGGATTACCGCCCCGGCCATAATCCCGACAATGTCAATTAATATAATTTTTATCTCGCCTTTTCTAAGCTGCGGTTTTCTGATTTTCATTTTATCTCCTACTTTTTCAAAGGGATCTTGCCACGTGCTTTCCAAATCAAATAGGCTTCTATAAAGGGATCGAGCATGCCATCCATTACCGCATCAACCTGGCCGACTTCCACTCCTGTACGATGATCTTTAACCAGGGTAAAAGGATGGAAAGTATAGGTCCGGATCTGACTACCCCAGGCTATTTCCCTTTGCTGTCCACGCTCTGCATTGATCTCTTCAGCCTGATCCTGCCTGTGCAGTTCGGCTAACCTGGCCTGGAGGACACGCATAGCCTGCTGACGATTGCTGTGCTGCGAACGATCACTCTGGCAGCTTACTACCACACCGGTAGGAAGGTGGGTAATGCGCACGGCAGAGTCAGTTTTATTGACATGCTGGCCTCCGGCTCCACTTGATCGAAAAGTGTCTATTTTCAGATCATCGGGATTAATGACAAACTCTTCTTCCTCTACTTCGGGGATGACATCAACAGAGGCAAAGGATGTGTGGCGGCGCTTTGAAGTGTCAAAAGGAGATATCCGAATCATACGGTGCACCCCTTTTTCTGCCTGCAGGTAACCGTAGGCGGCATGGCCGCGGATTATTATGGTGGCACTTTTTATTCCCGCTTCATCATCAGGAAGCAGATCTACTATTTCTAACTGGTAACCTTTTTGCTCACACCATCGTGAGTACATGCGCAGAAGCATTTCGGCCCAGTCCTGCGATTCGAGTCCTCCCGCGCCCGGGTGGAGTGACATGATCGCATCGCAGAAATCATAGTTCCCACTGAAAAGAGTCTCAAGCTCAATTTTGTCTAAGCGTTTTTTAATCTCTTCCAGAATTGGGCCGGTTTCCATAACCGCTTCTGCCTGATCAAGACCATTTTCTTCAGCCAGTTCTATAAAAACACCGGCTTCTTCAAGCAATTTTTCAAGTTCCTGCAGGGGGCGAACCTGCTCACGCAGGCTTCCCTGCTTTTTTAAATAATCCTGGGCACGGTTGCTGTCTTCCCACATCGCGATATCGCCGGCTTCGGCTTCGATTTCCTGCAGCTTTTTCAGCTTCGCTTCATATTCAAAGAGAAGCCCTCATTTCCTCAAATCTTTTCTGCTGTAGGGCCAGCTCTTCCATGTAATCTTTCAGCATAAAACCACCAGCTTTCTCTGTTTCCAGTAATCAGGTTCCGGGATTAAGTATCCCGGTCTATTTTCCGCAGCACTTTTTGTACTTTTTCCCGCTGCCACAGGGACAGGGCTCATTGCGTCCTACTTTGTCCACGGTAACCGGCTCAGGTTTTTCAGGCCGGCTTTGTTCTGCTTGGCCCGGCTTGGAGGACCGGATTGGACCAGACCGGGCGGCTGCTCTGCCTCCGCCGACTGCTGCTATGCGCGGCCTCAGGCCGGTTGCTTCTCCGGCGACTGCCTCCCTCTGTGGCGCAGCAGTAACCCGAACCTGGTAAACAGCCCTTACAACATCGGCCTGGATTTGCTGAATCATATCCTCGAACATGTCAAAGCTCTGCCTCTTGTATTCAACCAGGGGGTCTCTCTGGGCATAGGCCTGGGTATGAATTTCATGACGAAGCTGGTGCATGGCATCTATAAAAAGCATCCAGTGGCGATCTACAGTCCGCAGCAGCACCACACGTTCAAGTTCGCGCATAACTTCAGGTCTGAGTTCTACTTCCCGTTTTTCATAAAAAGTTTTTGCCTCTTCAGTTAACAGATCCTGAACATCACCGACTTCCCGATCGGTCAGATCCTCAAGAGCAATTTCGCCCCTGCGGACACTAAAACTTTCCGCCCTTTCCAAAAGGGCACGGGCGCCTTCATCGTCAAGAAAGCCTCGTTCAGCGGTGTATTCGTGAACCATGCGACTGACAACCTCTTCAACCATATCCAAAATCGGTTCCTTCATGTTTTCGCCTTCCAGCACACGACGGCGCTGGCTGTAAATAACTTCCCGCTGTTTATTCAGAACATCGTCATAGTCAAGCAGGTTACGGCGAATTTCAAAGTTGCGCGATTCTACTTTTTTCTGAGCATTCTCGATCCCCCTGCTGACCAGGGGATGATCTATAGGTATATCTTCTTCAATACCGAAACGATCCATCAGCGAGGCAATATTATCACCCCCGAATAGGCGCATTAAATCATCTTCGAGAGAAACAAAAAACTGTGAGGATCCCGGATCACCCTGACGTCCCGAACGACCACGCAGCTGGTTGTCGATCCGCCGGCTCTCGTGACGCTCGGTGCCCAGCACATGCAACCCGCCTAAAGCCACCACTTCTTCTCTCTGTTTTTGGGTTTCCTGAACCGCTTTCTCAAAAAGTTCGGCTCCTCGTTTTTCCCATCTTTCCCGGGCTTCTTCGTCAAGTTCACTTTCAACAACTCCAAATTCTTTTTCCAACTGCTCCTTTACAAGGTATTCCGGGTTGCCACCGAGAATAATATCCGTTCCACGCCCGGCCATATTGGTTGAAATAGTGACAGCCCCTTTTCGTCCGGCCTGGGCAATTATATAAGCTTCCCGGGTGTGGTTGACTGCATTTAGAACTTCATGGGCTATTTCCTGCCTTTTAAGAACCTTGCTCAGCATCTCCGATTTTTCAACGGAAATGGTTCCTACCAGGACCGGTTGGCCTCTCCGGCGGCACTCTATAATTTCTTCCACTGTCGCCTTGAATTTAGCCCTCTCGGTCTTGTATATCAGATCAGATAGCTCCTCGCGTATAAGTGGTTTGTTTGTCGGTATGGCAACTACGTCCATTCCGTAAATCTTGCGAAATTCTTCTTCCTCAGTGAGGGCTGTTCCGGTCATGCCGGCAATCTTGTCATACATGCGGAAGTAGTTCTGGAAAGTGATCGAAGCTACGGTCCGGGTAGCTGCCTGTACCTCCACATCTTCTTTAGCCTCGATAGCCTGGTGCAGGCCGTCTGAATAACGCCTGCCGGGCATAAGGCGTCCGGTAAATTCATCGACAATAACCACTTTGCCATCCTGAACAACATAATCAACATCACGTTCAAAAAGAGAATAGGCTTTAATAAGCTGATCAAAATAGTGGCGGTGCTCTCCTGCAGTTTCGGCTGCCTGCTCATCTGCGGTATCCTCTTCTTCAGCCTGATCCTTATCCAACCGTAGCAGTTCAAGCAGCTTAGGGTTTACCCTTTCCAGTTCACGGTATCCCTTATCCTTAATATCAGCGATCCGGGTCGCTTCATCAATAATGTAATAAAGTTCTTCGTCAAAATGGTTGAGCCTTTTTTCAGTCATCAGGCGCTGTTTGGTTCGCTCAACCAGCCTTTCCATTCCCTGTTCCTTCATCATTTTGAGGAATTTTTTCTGTTTTGGCGCTCCGCGGCGAACCAATAGAAGTTTTTCCGCTGCTTCTTCACGGGCTCCAGCATCAAGATCTTTGCGAGCGCTGTTTAACAGATCGTTGACCAGTCGACCCTGCTTGCGAATCAAATGTTCTACCTCATTTTTCCAGCGGCCGTACTCTTCCCTGGTTTCAACCCTGCTGCTGATGATTAAAGGTGTTCGGGCTTCATCAATCAAAATACTGTCAACTTCATCGACTATGGCATAATGTTGGTTCCTCTGAACCATATCTTCTTTATAAATAACCATATTGTCACGCAGGTAATCAAAGCCGAGTTCGTTGTTGGTAGCATAGATGATCTCTTTTCCATATTCCTCACGACGCTGAACCGGCTCGAGGCCCTGCACTACCAGACCCACACTCAAACCCAGCAGTTCATAGATTGGACCCATCCAATCCCTGTCACGCCGGGCCAGGTAATCATTGACGGTAACAATATGGACCCCTTTTCCGGTCAGGGCATTTAAGTACGCCGGCAATGTGGCAACCAGCGTCTTGCCTTCACCTGTTTTCATCTCGGAAATACGGCCCTGGTGAAGAACGATGGCACCCATTACCTGGACATCAAATGGCCTCATCCCGGTTTTTCTTAAGGCAGCTTCCCTGGCCAGGGCAAAAGCTTCGGGCATTAAATCATCCATGCTCTCCCCCAACTGCAGCCGTTCCTTAAAACGCGATGTTTGAACCGGAAATTGATCGTCGGCAATGTCAGAAGCCCATGCTTCCAGCTCATTAACATGATCAACGATTTTTTCCAGGCGGCGGACCTCTTTTTCATTTGGATCGCCAAATAATTTTTGAATAAAAGCAGCCATAAAAATGTCCCTTTCTAAACATGGGATCGGAAATCATTATTCAATAACCGGAATACCGGGTTTGGAATATTACGAAACCCTGGCTGTAATTCTATCATAGCTAAAATATTTCAAATAGGGGTCTAGTATTCCGATGCATTGGGATCAAGTTCTGAACAAAGCGCCCATAAACTGCCAGAAACCAGTGAGTGCCCACCGAGAACAACCGGAATAGGGCATTCCAGGGCAGCCCGGGTGAATTCTCTCAGCCAGGGATGTTCGATTTCCTGCCAAAGGTATAAATCTGAGAGGAAACGATCCCGGTCCGGGGGATTAAATTTATAATGGTAAATCAGGACCCGACTGTCTATAAAAGCACAACGGGCCACCCGGGACAGATAATTGAAAAACTGATCGAGTCCGGAATGATCGATCAAAAATCCAAGCAAAGAAACCACTTCCCCGGTATCAATCCTGCCCAGAGATTTCATGCCGCGTTCTTCCGAAAAAACACGCAGACGCAGCTTGAGGACTGCATTCAAACGCCCGATAATCGGTGCACCAACCCGACCGATAAGGGCAACATCTTCATATTCGTCACTTAGCACTGACTTGGCCTGTTCCATGATGCTATAGTCAAGATTTAAACTATCAATAACTACTTTAGTCCGTGATCCGGCAAATGGCCCTGCACCAAGAACAAGAAGATCTGCGGGGGTGTCTATATCAAACAAAAGGCCAAGGGAATGAGGCATCAACTCCATTTCCAGGCCAAGTTGGTCACGCAGGGCCAGAGCCAGGCTGTTATCTGTGACGGGCAGTTCAATGCTGTCTAAATTATGCGGCACTGTGAAGGCAATCATATCAACCGATTGGGTATTATTTGTATAAACAAATCGCTCCCGCTGAAGAAGCCTGCGGCAAATCATATTTAGCTCTTCTAATGTAATCAGGGGGCATCCGGCTCCATTCAGGCAAAAAACCCTGGTTAAACCATGTTCACGGATTACTGTTTGTAATTCTTTTCCATAATGAAAATTTTCAGGTGCTATGGAATTAAGAAATACTTCAGCCCCCAGGCGGGACGCCGGTTCAACCAATTCCGGCCGGTTTGTATGAAGATATATTTTATCGAGCTCAGCGACCCGGCCCATTTTTTCAAGATTATCAAGCAATGCCGCCTGGCGAACCCGGACCATGTAATCTTCCACCCGGCTATCCGGACTGGAACCTTCAAAAACTACCGCACTTACGCTTTCATTCATTTATGTGAACCTCTTTATTCCGGTTCAATCAGCCCGTAATTACCTTCTTTGCGCCTGTAGACTACATTAACCGTATTGCTTTCAGCATTGGCAAATACAAAAAAATTATGTCCAAGAAGATCCATCTGGAGAATCGCCTCTTCCACTGTCATCGGCTTAAGCGGGAAGCGCTTGGTTCTTACAATCTCCGGCAAATCTTCTTCCATCCGCTCCTCAGCTTCGATAGCGGCATGTTTCTCACTGATTATTCGCATTCCTCTGTGGCGCAGTGATTTATTCATCCGAGTCTTATACTTTTTAATCTGACGGTCCAGTTTATCAACAACCATATCAATCGAGGCATACATATCGCCTGTTGATTCCTCGCCTCTTAAGATAAGCCCGTTTAGGTTCAGGGTTACTTCTACAATATGCTCATCACGTATAACACTTAACACTACCTGGACATCGGTAGCATGATCAAAATGCTTATCCAGCTTGCCGAGTTTTTTATGGGCGTAATCAATTAACGCCGGTGTGGCTTCAATGTTTTTACCACGCACATTAATTTCCATTTCTATAACCTCCTGCTGGTTAGTGTAAAACCTATATTACTACAAATAGTATTCCCCAGTCCAGCAAAAATTCCTGCCTTTTTTGAATTAGTTAATCCGGGGATTATAGGCAATAACAGCGCCGTGAACTATTGATCCGCTGTTTTGCAGGACAGCAGCAGCCTCTTTGATAGTTGAACCGGTAGAATAAATATCATCAATTAACAATACTACAGACCCTTTTGGGGGAGGCAGTGGACAATTAAAAGCACCGCGGTTATTCTTAAATCTATCACGGCGTGAAAGGGTGGTTTGTGATCTGGTATCTTTACTTTTAAAAAGGATTTTACAAACCGGCTTTTTAAGAATTTGCCCGGCATGACGGGCTATCAAATCGCTTTGGTTAAAACCCCGTTCTCGTTCGCGGCGCCGGTGCAGGGGTACAGGCACAATCAGATCCGGGTAACAATGCTGTTGTGTCAGAATTTCAAGTCCCAACCAGCGGCCGAGAGGACGGGCCAGGAAACGCTGCTTGCGATATTTTAAATTATGCAATATAAAGCGCAACTGCTGCTCATAACTGGAAAGAGCAAAGATAGATTGCAGTGGACCGGCAGTCGGACTGCAGGTGCATTCAGATCCCTGCCGGTAAAACCTTTCACAACCGGAACATAACAGTCCCGCAGGAGAAAAAGCCTTTTCACAATAACTGCAAAGAGGAAGCGCCGCACCCGATGGAAGGATACTTCGACAAAAAAGACAACGGTCAGGGTAAATAATATTTATCAGGGGATCAATCCAGCTCAGCATTATTCCCTTTCACCTGCCCGCAGGCGGGCATCGAGAAAACTGTAGCGCTCTTCGGCCTTATTATTACGTACTGCAATTGCCAGGGCTTTTTTACTGCCGACCAGTACAGCCAGTTTGCGAGCCCTGGTAATTCCGGTATAAAGCAGGTTTCGCTGTAACAGCATGTAGTGCTGGGTCAAAACCGGCATTACAATTACCGGGTATTCGCTGCCCTGACTTTTGTGGACCGATACGGCGTAAGATAGAACCAGCTCATCAAGTTCGGTGAAATCATAAACAACCGGCCTCGGCTGAAGCAAATCACGAAAAGTTACTATCAGCTCTGCTTCTTCCCTGTCGATTGCAGTGACCAGACCAATATCACCATTAAAAACTTCTTTTTGGTAATTGTTACGGATCTGCATAACCTTGTCACCAAGGCGGAAGTTTGTCCCTTTGCTCGCTGCCTCCGTTTTATTTCGGGCCTGGGGGTTTAGAGCCTGCTGCAGAAGCAGGTTAAGACGATCCACCCCGGCAGCTGTCTTGCGCATGGGAGTAAGTACCTGAATGTCAAGCAAAGGATCGAAAGGTCCATAGTTGGGCAAACGTTCCCTGCATAGCTGAACAACCAGCTGGGCGGCACACTCCGGATCCTCCTCATGGATAAAAAAGAAATCCTTTTTCTTTAAATTAAGGTAAGGCATTTCACCCTGGTTAACCCGGTGAGCATTAACAATGATCATGCTTTCCCGGGCCTGTCTGAAAATATAATTTAGCCGGAAATAAGGGATATTGCCGGAATTTATCAGATCTTTTAGGACATTACCGGCCCCAACTGCGGGCAGCTGATCGACATCTCCGACCATGATCAGGCGGCAGCCGGGTGGCAGCGCCTTAAGCAGGTTATACATAAGCATCAGGTCAACCATAGAGGCTTCATCAATTATAACTACCCGGGCATCAACCGGATTATCCTCATTACGAATAAAACGGAATCCCTCACCTTCGGTATAGCTGTATTCAAGTAACCGATGAATAGTAAAAGCTTCTTCCCCTGTCGCTTCTGTCACTCTTTTTGCCGCCCGTCCAGTGGGTGCGGCGAGCAGGACTTTTTGTTTAATTAATTGGAAAATGTTAAGCAGGGCTTTAATTGTTGTGGTTTTCCCGGTACCGGGGCCACCGGTTACGACAAGTACACCGTTTTGAAGAGCTTGCTTCAGGACCTCCAACTGCTCTTCGGTCAGATGTGAGCTATCATTTTTTATCTTTCCCAGAGCCTGGATTATTTCCAGGTCGGTGTAATGTCTCGCAAGCCTGCGAAGCTGCAGAATCAGCCGGGCGGAACCCTGTTCCGCCTGGTAAAAAGGAGCATAGTATACTATTTCACCAGATTCCTGTTCTTCACGGAAAAGGCGCTTTTGTTCTACCATCAGGCTAAGCTGTTCTTCCAGAAATACTTCTTTTAGAACCTCTTCCGACATATCAAGAAGTTCTTTAATACGTTCAAAAAGAACCTCACATGGTAAAAATACATGGCCCTGTTCAGCTGCCCTGCTTAAGGAGTAAGTGATAGATGCCTGTACACGTTCCGGCGCATCTTCAGGCAGACCCAACTGGCGGGCTATTTTGTCGGCAGTTTTAAAACCAATACCGAATACATCTTCAGCCATGCGATAAGGATTATCCTGAACCTGCCTGATAGTATCACGTCCGTAACGCCGGAAAAGGCGCATCGCCTGGCCAACACCGACACCGTAACCCTGCAGGAAAACCAGCATGTCCTGTATATCCTTATACTGACTGTAACTTTTTAATATCCCAGCTGCCTTTTTTGCTCCAATTCCTTCTATTTCCCTGAGGCGGTGCGGTTCGTTTTCCATAATATCAAGAGCATCAAGACCGAAATGATCAACAATCCGATCGGCAGTAACAGGACCGATTCCTTTAATTAACCCTGAGGATAGATAGCGTTTTAATCCTTCTTCAGTCGCCGGAATCTGCCTCTCCCATTGATCAACTGCCAATTGTTTGCCATACCGGTTATGCACCTGCCAATCTCCGCTGACCTGAAGGTTTTCTCCTTCCTGCATCGGCGGAAAGCTGCCGACTATGGTAACTACCCTGCCGTCGCGACAGCGCAAACTGCCAACCAGGTAAGAGCTCTCTTCGCTGTAAAACCTTATTTTTTCCAGGGTTCCTTCCAGGTGGTCCAGATAATTGACCTCCGATCCTTTTTCTTCTGCCCAATTCTATCATATATCTGCCGGGTATTCCCGGTTTAATGCAAATTGGAAGTCCAAAAAAATAATTTAAATAAAAGTTGAAAGCTAAACAGCAAATGATCTCCTATCGGTAACAGGATAAGAGATCATTAACAAAGGCAGCATAATTTCCCAAAAATCAGTTCACAGGCTGATTATTTAAATAATGCCAACTGGGCATTAGAGAACTTCTTGGAACAGATCCACCTTATCCAATTTTTCCCAGGGCAGATCAAGCTCAGGTCGCCCGAAATGTCCATAAGCCGCAACCTGCTGGTAAATCGGACGCTGTAAATTAAGCTGCTCGATAATCGCAGCCGGCCGCAGATCGAAATGTTTGCAAACCAAATCCTCAATAACATGAACAGGCACTTTCTCAGTGCCAAAAGTTTCCACCATAACTGAAACCGGATGGGCAACTCCGATAGCATAAGCTACCTGCAGCTGGCACTTGGAAGCCAAACCGGCAGCAACTAAATTCTTTGCTGCATAACGTGCTGCATATGATGCCGAACGATCAACCTTTGTCGGGTCTTTCCCCGAAAAGGCACCTCCGCCATGAGCAGCATAACCTCCGTAAGTATCAACTATTATTTTACGCCCCGTCAGGCCGGCATCTCCCTGCGGCCCACCAATCACAAAACGACCGGTCGGGTTGATCAAAAAACGAGTCTCCGGCAGGATCAATTCCTGTGGAACAATCTTGCGGATAACATGTTCAACAACATCCTGCTCGATTTGCTCCAAAGTTACAGAATCGCTATGTTGGGTTGATACAACAACCGTCTGCAGATGAGATGGCTTACCATTGCAGTAGGCTAAACTTACCTGGGTCTTGCCATCAGGCCGCAGGTAATTAAGAGTTTTATCTTTTCTTACAGCAGCCAACCTCTGGGCTAATTTGTGGGCCAGTGAAATAGGCAGCGGCATGAATTCAGGGGTTTCGTCACAGGCAAACCCAAACATCAATCCCTGGTCACCGGCACCGATTGAATCATAGTTATCGACTCTCAGGCCGCCCCTGGTTTCGAAAGCCTCGTTTACGCCCCGGGCAATATCGGGAGACTGTTCATCTATTGAGCTTAAGACAGCACAGGTATCTCCGTCAAATCCATATTTTGCCCTGGTATAGCCGATTTCCTTAACCTTATCTCTTACCAGTTTTGGAATATCAACATAACACTCAGTCGTTATTTCACCGCAGACCATGACCAAACCTGTAGTAACCATAGTTTCAGCTGCAACACGCCCCTGTGGATCTTCCTTCAAAATTGCATCGAGGATGGTATCAGAGATCTGGTCTGCCAATTTGTCCGGATGCCCTTCCGTAACTGATTCCGAAGTAAATAGATAGTTATTTTGGTGCACTGTTGTTCCTCCTTCTGGATCTGTATTGATAGTTACTCTTTCATTTGTTGGATAAACCAGAGATTTTCTGAAGCTTACCCTGAAATGTAAAAAACCTCTTTACCACAAGAGGCCTTTATTGCACCTCTCATCTCCCGGTTTGGTTTAACCTCACCGCAGCAATTGGCACCGTAATAAAATAATCCGGTTGCCGGGATTCATTGGGGCTGTCCCTCCTCCGCTCTGGATAAGAGTAACTATATTTGATTTTAATAATATTTTACACGAAAAGGGCCGAAAGGTCAATTTTTCAATTCGCTGCGATCAACAATTGCAAACATTAATTCGCCAGAAGCAGCCAGTTTGCCTTTTACCCGCGCTTCCGCAACTCCTTTCCCGATATTCCGGCGCATTCCAGTTATTTTGACAGCAAGCTCAAGTTGATCTCCGGGTCTCACCATCTTCCTGAAGCGAAATTTATTTATACCCATAAATATGGCCAGTTTATTCTTATTTTCAGGCATACAGAGAACAGCAAATCCTCCTACCTGAGCAAGAGCTTCAACAATCAATACCCCGGGCATAATCGGTTCGCCGGGAAAATGCCCCTGGAAAAAAGGCTCATTAATGGTTACATTCTTGAAGCCTGCCGCTTTTTCCCCCGGCACCAGCTCAGTTATTCTATCGACGAGCAAAAAGGGGTAACGATGCGGCAGGACCGAAAGTATATTTTTAATATCAAATTGCTCTCCGGACATATTTAGTAAGCCCCTTTCAAAGTATACAACCACCGTCAGGATTTCGTCATAAGATAAGTTAAGATCATACTATGCCTGACAATTTAAACAGGAAACTTAAAATTTTTTGATTATAAATCTTTATTTTCGTCCTTCCATGCTGTTTGCAGAATAGCAATTACTTCTGAATCGCTAACCTGATCAAATTGTCGGTAGAATTGGCCCACTGCGGAAAAATGCACAGGGGCCTCGAGGCAGATCAGATCATTTACTTCCTTTTCAAGCATAGCTAAAGTATCAGGTGGCCCGACCGGAATGGCCAAAACTAACTTTGCCGGGGTTTTTTCCTGCAGGCTGCGAATAGCAGCCAGCAGGGTATAGCCGGTAGCCACCCCGTCATCGATTATCACCACAAGGCGGTTGTCAACCAGAGGCATTGGACGGTTACCGCGATAAATTTTGAGCCGGCGCCTGATTTCATCTTGTTCGCTTTCAGCAGTCCTGTTAATATAATCTTCATTAACATTAAGCCGGGAAACAATAGTATTGTTAAGCATTACAAAACCGTCGCCGCTAACTGCCCCGATAGCCAGCTCTGGTTGGTAGGGGGCCCCAATCTTACGGGTAATAATCAGGTCCAAGTCTCCACCGATATTTTCCCAGACCGGTTCGGCAACCGTAACACCTCCGCGCGGCACTGCAAGGATAAGAGGCTTTAGCCCTTTATAGGATTTCAATTCTGCAGCTAGTTTTTCCCCTGCTTCACGGCGGTTTTTAAATAACATAATAATCCCTCCATGGAGTAAAAAAGCAGGTTCAGCATCCCGCTTAGCTTTATAACTCAAGTTTTTTAAATATTTCTTTCGAGGCTTTCACTGCTTCAGAATCATCGGGCAGTTTCAAAAGCGCCTTTCCTTTGAGGTCATACTCAGAGACAAGCTGGTCGTTAGGAATTTCGCCAAAGATATCCAGGCCGCTGTTTTTAATTTCATCTTCGAGCTGTTTCGAATCACCATGACGGCTGCGCCCAATAACCAGGCCCATTCTGGATACTGCAATCTGAACATTTTTAACAATATCTTTAACACGCCCGGCAGAACGAATGCCACGGGCCGTCGAATCGCTTGTTACAAGAAGCAAATCTACACTTGGCAACAAGCGTCTGCTCAGGTGTTCGAGCCCGGCTTCGTTATCGATGACCATGTAATCGTAATTTTTACTCAGCTTCTCAAGATATCTTTTGAGCAGATCGTTTGGATAACAGTAGCAACCCGGCCCCTGTGGGTTACCCATAACAATGAGATCAAAAGCATCTTCTTCAACCACGGCCATGCTTAAGCGATACTCGATAAATATATCTTTTGTCATACCGGTAGGTACAGCATCAGGTTTCTTGGTGTCTTCTAATATGGTACCAATTGTGTGGGGCACCTGCAGGCCCAGGGCCTCGTTAAGATTGGCATTGGCATCGGCATCTACGGCAAGAATGCTTTTCCCTTCTTTTTCTTCGATCAGATAGCGAATTAAAAGAGAAGCAAGAGTTGTCTTACCTGTCCCCCCTTTTCCGGCTATTGCAATGCGGATTGTCATTACTATTACTTCCTCCT
>JBNJHN010000044.1:0-16644 GCA_051748565.1 Bacillota bacterium
GCAGCAAATATGCGCACCGGTTTTGTGGGGGGCAGGGATCCGGACCTTGGCTTTTCCGGCGCCTGCGTGGCCCAGCTTGCCCGTTATTACGGCCTGCCTTCAGGAGTCTATGGGCTGGATACCGGCTCAGCGCTGCCTGACTTACAATCGGGATATGAGCGGGCCATCAACTGCCTTTATCCGGTCATGGCCCGCGCTACATTTGTGTCGGGGATGGGTCTTTTAAATGGAGGTTTGCTTGCAAGCGCTGAACAACTGGTTATAGATGACGAGATAATTGCCATGATCACCCACAGGCGTAACGGCCTCGATGTCAGCGAAGAAACGATTGGCGCAGAAGTTGTAAGGGCGGTTATGGCCGGCGGAAATTTTTTGGCTCAGGAACATACCAGGGATCACCTGCGGCGGGGAGAGCTATTTATGGGCAAACTGGGCGTTGATGCGCCGTTTGAGGAGTGGAAAGCTTCCGGAGGCCAAACTGTACGGGAAATGGCCAGGGAATATATCAATAAAATTTTAAAAGATCACCGAAGGACCGTTCTCGAGCAGTCGGTTTGCCGGGAGATTGAAGCGATATTGGATGAAGCCCGGAGTGAGAAAGAAAAAAGTTGAACTAGAGGTTGTCGGTGGAGGAGGTGCCGATAAAAAAATTAACCGGTAGGTGTAGAAAGAACAGTGAACTTAAAAGGAGGGTACCGCTTTGCGCAAACTGACAATAATTGCTTTTATTGTAGTTGTTTTCATGGTTCTGGGGCTGATTGCCCCCGGCTGTGGGGAAGTTGAAGAAGAGCGTCATGTGCTAAGAGTTGGTTTTATGAGGGAAATTGAAAGCCTGAACCCAATGTTAATCTGGTCCACTGTTGCTTATGAGGTTATGTATTTAAATTACAATATGTTAATCGGCTGGGATGAAGATTTAAATGTTGTGCCTAATCTGGCCCTCGACTGGGAAGTTGATGACGAAGGGCTGGCCTGGACTTTTTATCTCCAGGAAGGAGTTACCTGGCACGACGGAGAGCCTTTCAGTGCTGAAGATGTCAAGTTCACATTTGAGTATATCCGCGACAACGAACTTGGCTATTTTTACGATTATGTAGCGGCGATGGAAGAAATTGAAGTAATTGATGAAAATACTCTTTTGATTGTCACAGATGAGCCGATCGCCTGGATGCCCCAGGTCCTGGTTCCGATTTTGCCCATGCATATCTGGTCGGAGATCGATCCTGAAGATGCTGAAGGGGAATTTGCCAACGATGACCCGATCGGCACCGGTCCCTTCAAGGTAGTCGAACATCGTAAAGGTGAATTCACCAGGATGGCCGTCAACAAGGATTACTTCAAAGGGACTCCTGCCCTTGATGAAGTGATTTTTGTCATTTACGCCAATACTGATGTTATGGTCGAGGCCCTGAAGCAGGGTGAGCTGGATATTATCACCGAGACGCCGTCAGCTCAGTTTAAAGCCTTGGAAGAGGCAAATGAACCAAACATTATTACTCTTAATGCCGATTCGCCTTCATTTAATGAGCTTTCGTTCAACGTGTGGGAAGATCCTGATTCAATGGGCAATCCGCTGCTTCTGGATAAAAATATCCGGGTGGCAATTGAGTATGCCATCGATCGCCAGGAAATCATCGACGTGGCCTACATGGGTTACGGTAATGTCGGATCTACCCTGGTTCCTCCGCTGTTCGAGTTTTGGCACCTTGACCTGGGCGACGATTTCCGCAGCCACAATCAGGATACGGCAAGGCAGATTCTTGACGAGTCTGATTACGCTGTTGGTCCTGGTGGGATTAGGGTCAGCCCGGATGGTGATCCGCTGAGCTTTACCCTGCTTGTGCGGACTGAATCTCCGGATACCCAGAGGTCTGGAGCGATGATCAAGGATATGCTTGAAAAAGTTGGTATCGAGATTACCCTTAGTGTAATCGACGAAGGTACACTGACCGATCGTATTTATGACGGTGACTTTGATATGTTTATCTGGGGTTGGTATGTAGATGTGGACCCAACTTCGATCCTTAAGGTTGTGACTACCGACGAAATTATGTCCTGGAGTGACAGTTTCTACTCGAATCCGGTTTATGATGAGCTGCACCTGCGCCAGCAGCGCACTCTGGACAGGGATGAAAGACGCGAGATTATTAATGAGATGCAGCGTATCTTTTATGATGATGCCGCGTACATTATCCTCTCATACGATCCGGAACTGCAGGCCTACCGGACTGATCGTTATGAGGGTTGGGTGCGCAATCCGCGTTCCGGGCCGGTTATTTTTACCAACGTTGTTGATACCTATGAACAGCTGCGCCCGATTGAATAAAGCTGTATATTTTGCTCACTAATTTGGATTAATATTACAGAGATACATGTATTGCTGTTTTGGAGCTTTGAAGTATAGAGGGACTATAGAGCCGGTTGAAAGGCCGGCTGGTTACCAGCCGGCCTTTCAATACTGTTGTGATCTGGGGGCAAGAGCTTTTGAGTATGCGCAATTATCTTTTACGCAAGTTCCTTCAGGCCATGTTGACGATTTTTATCGTTCTGGTCATGAATTATTTTCTTTTCCGGATCATGCCCGGTGATCCAATCAGGGTTTTGATTCGTAACCCGCGGATATCTTCCGAAGCGCTGGAAAAAGTGCGGGAACAGTTTGGTTTGAATGAAAGCAGGTTGATCCAGTTCTGGATTTATCTGCGAGATCTATTTTCCGGCGACTTTGGCACTTCATTTAACTTCCGTCAACCCGTACTGGAAGTGATTATGGAGCGGGTGCCTGCTACTGTCCTTCTTATCGGTACAGCCACCATACTATCTATTATAATTGGCGTTGCCCTGGGTGTGATTTTAGCCTGGAAACGGGGCAGCAGGATCGACGTTATCGGCCTCAGCGTTTCCCTTATTCTTTATTCTATGCCAACTTTCTGGATAGCGATAATCATGGTAATGCTTTTTGCCGTTTACTGGCAGATATTCCCCCTGGGGGGTATGAGTTCTCCGGGAGTTTTCTATACTACTATTTGGGGAGAACTTTTTTCTAAACTTCATCACCTTTTTTTACCGGCGGTTACCTTTGCCCTGATCTTAATTGGCGAGTATGTCTTAATTATGCGCAGTTCCCTGCTTGAGGTCATGCGTGAAGATTACATGTTGACGGCGAGGGCCAAGGGGGTCAGCAACCGTAACCTGCTTCGCAGGCATGCTCTGCCCAATGCCATGCTTCCGGTTGTGACTCTGATCGCGATAAACTTAGGGTTTATCGTCGGCGGCGCGATCCAGATTGAAACTGTTTTCTCCTGGCCCGGCCTGGGCCGATTAATGTTCTCGGCTCTTACCAACCGTGACTATCCTGTTCTCCAGGGGCTTTTTCTTTTTATTACCGTTGCTGTAATCAGTGCCAATTTTTTAGCTGATATACTTTACCGTTACCTGGATCCACGTGTTAAATCTTAGGGGGTAAAAAATTGAGTTACATGCTTGCTAAAAAAGATTTACTCACCCTATGGAAGAAAAACCTCGCTTCTTTTTGGTCCATTTACAGGCAGAATGCAATGGGTCTGATTGGCCTTATCATATTGTTATTTTTTACACTGATGGCATTACTGGGGCCGTATCTGGTTACAATTACAACTATGACTGTTGACGGTATTACCCAGGTTTTACATCCGCCAGTGAGAGGATACTGGCTGGGTACAGACGATTTGGGAAAAGATATCCTGGCCGGGGTAATAATCGGTTCCCGGGTTTCCCTGCTGGTTGGGGTGGCCGCCACGGCCATTTCAATGGTAATTGGTACTGTTATTGGTATCGTCTCCGGCTTTTATGGAAGGGCGGTCGATTCTGTTTTAATGCGTATAACCGATGTTTTCCTGGTCATACCCTGGCTGCCGCTGATGCTGGTTATGGCTGCTTTGCTTGGCCCCAGCCTGGGTAATATTATTTTTGTTATCGGTATTACCAGCTGGGCAGGAACAGCCAGAATTATTCGTTCCCAGACGCTAAGTATTAAGGAGCGTCCGTACGTTGAAAGAGCCAGGGCAATCGGCTCGGGGGATACTCACTTAATGTATTATCATATCCTGCCAAATGTTTTTCCGCTAATTTTTGCCAATACTGTTTTAGTAGCTGCAATAGCGATCCTTTCGGAAACCACCCTCAGTTTTCTCGGCATGGGGGACCCGACCCAGGTAACCTGGGGGATGATGCTCCATTTTGCTTTTTCTATGGGGGCCGTTTCGTTCGGCGCCTGGTGGTGGTTGCTGCCGCCTGGCATTTGTGTTGTTTTGGTCGTGCTCAGTTTTACTTTCATTGGTTATGCCCTTGATGAAGTGCTTAATCCGAAACTGAGGAGGCGCGATCAGTGAAACTTCTTGAAGTCGAGGGTCTGACTACCTACTATCAGTTAAAAGAAGGTTACGTCCGCGCCTGTGAAAATATATATCTGCACCTTGATCAGGGTGAAGCGCTCGGCCTGGTTGGTGAATCAGCCTCCGGAAAAACTACGGCAGCGTTGTCTCTGCTTAAGCTTTTGCCCGATAATGCGCATATTATGAGTGGAAGTATCAGGATCAATGGAAGAGAAATTGCGACTGCAACAGAAGAAGAGCTGCGCCATATTCGTTGGAAGGAGATTGCCATTATTTTTCAGGGAGCCATGAATGCATTGAATCCGGTACGCAGGATTGGTGACCAGATTGTTGAAGCGCTGCGAATTCATGAGAAAGTGACTGAAAAAGAAGCCTTATACCGGACAGCTGAGCTGTTTGAAAAGGTGGAAATCGATGCGGTTCGTGTCAGGGAGTATCCCCATGAGTTCAGCGGGGGGATGAGACAGAGAGCGATGATTGCCATGGCTATTGCCTGCAATCCGAAAATTGTTATTGGTGACGAGCCAACGACTGCCCTGGATGTTATGGTTCAAGCCCAGGTTTTGCAATTGCTTGAACAACTGCGCCGGGAGAGGCAGATGGGTATGATTCTTATTACACATGACCTTTCAGTCGTGGGTGAAACATGTGACCGGGTTGCAGTTATGTATGCCGGACGAATTGTTGAATCAGGTTTCACGGAAACAGTATTTAAGAAACCGGCTCACCCTTATACACAGGCTTTAATAAGCGCATTTCCCAATATCGAAGGTAAAAGGCTTCTTGCTTCATCGATACCGGGCAATCCGCCGAATCTGCTTTACCCTCCGGCCGGATGCCGTTTTCATGAACGCTGTGAGTATGCTCATGCCAGGTGTAGTGAAGAAGAGCCTATTGCAATCGAACTTTCCAATCGCCACACAGCATCTTGTCATCTTTTACAGAGGCGGGTGAGATTGCAATGAATCACAACTCAAATAACCATAAACTGCTCTCTGTATCCGATCTTGAAGTCCATTTTGCTGTCCGTAGCGGTTTTCTGACTTCACTGATCAGTAAAAACGATTCCCTGATCAGGGCGGTTGACGGGCTTGATTTTTCTCTCAGGCATGGAGAAATCCTTTGCCTGGCCGGAGAATCGGGAAGTGGAAAAACCACAACGGGCAAAGCTATCCTGCGCCTTATAGAACCGACCGGTGGGGAGGTCCTTTTTAAAGATGAAAATGTATGCAAATTTAATCGTTCCAGCCTGCGGAAATTTCGCCAGGAAGCCCAGATTATCTTTCAGGATCCCTATGAATCATTGAATCCGCGCCAGACCGTTTTTGCCACTGTTGCAGAGCCCCTGGAGGTTAATCGGATTTGTCATAGTATAAAAGAGAAAGAAGAACGAGTTGAAGAAGCACTTTGTGATTCCGGATTGAGCAATCCCCGGGAACTTTTTATCCGTTACCCACATGAGCTGAGCGGTGGTCAGCGTCAGCGGCTTGCTATTGCCAGCGCTCTCGTTCTTAAACCAAAATTTATTGTAGCAGATGAGCCGGTTTCAATGCTCGATCTTTCGATCAGGGCCGGTATTTTGAAGCTGATGGTTGATTTGCGGGACAACAAAGGTATCAGTTACCTCTTCATTACCCATGATCTTTCGCTGGCATGGCTGGTTTCAGACCGGATAGCGATAATGTACCTGGGTAAAATAGTTGAACTTGGTGATGTTGATGCGGTGATCAAGTTGCCGATGCATCCATATACCAAAGCCCTGGTTTCTGTAATCCCGGTACCTAAACGGGTATCGCTACTTGGTAAAACTTTGCTTAAAGGAGAGACTCCGGATCCAATCAATATCCCTGCAGGTTGCCGGTTTCATCCACGCTGTCCGGAGGCACAACCTCGCTGTCGTGTAGAAGAACCTATTTACAGGGAAGCAGAACCGGGCCGTTTTGGGGCCTGTCACTTTATTTAGAAATGAGCTGATCCACGATGATAGAAATTTACCTGCTATCTGTTCATGATTGGCTGCGCAGCCTGACACTGGCCTGTGCCGTATTAAGTGAACCCGGGCGGGAGGTATACTTCATTGACCCTGAAGAGATTGATCAGGAAGTTGACTCGCTCTTGCTCCTGGCGGACAGAATGTCTGTAAACCTGATAGATGCAACCGGCTCGGAAGGAATTAAAACAGCACTGTCGGGGACAGCATTGGAGCATCGAACTGATACATTGTCAGCTATATCTAAATGGAGCCAACTATTAAAACGCTTTGGTTCCCCCAGGGGTGTATTTACTGCACCTGCAAATTCACCGGTTGATTGCCTGAAAGCAGCGGCTGTTGCGACAAGGTTGGGATATTATTTTTTACCATTGGATACAAATAAAAAATATGCGAGGATGAATTTTCAGGGTGCGGATTTGACCTGGTTCGGCGATAAAGACCTATTAACAGAATCAGTTGGGGCTGATATTGCAGCTGAATTCACCTGTATTAATAGTGATCCTGAAGCTCTGGCATACCTCCAGAAAAAAGGTTGCCCTGTCGATTACCTGGTTATTCTAAATTCTGCGGATTTATTCAGGGATACAGAACGGGGCAGTTCCCTGGGTGAGCTGTGGGTGAAAGGTTTAAGTCTAAATGTGCTAATCCTGGCCTCTTACCGCCAGATATATCTATTTGACGCCGCTGAAGAGCACCCGGATCCTCAAAAGATAGAGTATAAGGTCAATGAAATGGTTGAAGCATCGGACCTGAAACTGCGTTTTCAAGCTGTGCTGGCCTCACCGGCGGCAGTTCCATTTTTCTATGAAGAAAAGAAAGCAATCGGGGCCGTGACTGAAGAGATGATCAGGGATATACATGTGCGTTTAAACAATGATCTGTTTTTTGATCTTGCAGAAGGCCGGTTAATTCAAAACACACCGGGTGGGCTGTCAGCCCAGCTTATCAGTACCAAGCGATTTCCGGAAATTCAAAAAAACCTGGGTCGAAATGGCCGGGATGTTTTAATTGCCGGTGTGCCCCATGTAGATACTGGAATTATCTTTTCCGGCGATCAGGCTTTGATGGAAGCGCAGCTGCTGCCTTTGCTGGAAGAAGCGGGGTTCCGTCTGAACGTCATTCAGGATCGTGATTCCCATTATCGTATAGTCAGCGAAGCATTAAAAGATGCCGATTACTTTCTATTTACAGGACACGGTGGTCCTGAAGGCCTTCATACACACGGAAGGACTCTTAACAGGGGGGATTTGCCGTTGCTTCCACCACTGGTGGCATATGTATCGGCCTGTTCAACTGTAGGCCTTGTGCCGCATTGGTTTTCACCAACGGAAGGCTTAGAATGGCAGGGTGTGGCAGTTGATTCCAGGCATGTGATCGGTATTTCTTTTGTGGAAAAAGGCGCACTTTGCTTTGTCGGTGGAGCGACTGTGGAAGATCTTCAATACAGCACTTCAATTTATGCTATTTTCATGGAAGCTTTACTGGTAAAGGGGCTTAGTGTAGGTGAAGCCGTACAGGCTACCCGAAATTTTATCAGTCTTTTTGCCGCAACGCTAATGAAGAAGAAACCGGAAGCTTACCGGAAGTACCGTTGGGGTACGGCCAATGCAATACATCAGCAGATTTTACTTGGTGATCCGGCCTTTATACCGGCACCGGGCAATACAGCTTTTTCGAAGTTTCCCATAGCGGTGGAAAGTGTATCGGCTTCAGTGAAAAAGGTGGTTGTCGAGATACCGGAAAGCCGGTGGAAGCGGCGAACAGCACAGGTTAACGAAAAAGATGCTTCAAAATACTATTATCGCTGCCGCAATATCGAAGTTAACACTCCATATGGTGAAAATATCATCAGCTGGGGCGATTACTATCGGGTAGCACCGGATGCCGAGAATATCAGCGAAACTGCAGTTATGTCAAGCTTCCTGCATATGAGTGCTGATTTGCCTCCGGGAGAAGCTCCGAAGGGCCTTATGCTGGTGGAGGCGGAGGCAGCTGAAACGGCCTGCCTGCTCTGCGGAAAAGATGTGGATCCTGTAAGGCCGGCCATTGAAGCTGCCAATCATTTCAAACTACCTTACCTGTTGCAACCGCCGATTGAATTGGATATGCGCAAAGGGTGGGCTTTCAATGCCGAACAGCTGGAAGGGTTTGTAAGACTGCACTGGTTGGTGCCTCTGCTCTTGATAGACGAAGCTACACGCAGTGCGGTGCGTCTTAAAAAGTTAGTTTTTGAAGTTGAGTCTGCACTATCTTTTAAGGTAAGGGGTAAAATTTCCGGGCATGAAATCAACGATAACTGCCTTGTTTGTGCCGGCTATCCTCAGCAAAATGGGCCTGGCGATCACGAAAAAGAGCCACTTTTGAACAGCCAGGCCTGCTTTTTAGTCGGCCCGGACGGTTCCTTTAAACTTGATTGTGCTGATGAAATATCACTTAGCTTACAGGAGCAGTTTCCCCTATATGAACTCCTTGTGCCTTATCAGGGATTCAGAAATAAGCTCTATAAAGCTGATCATGGAACCGGGGTCGTACTGGAGCCAGAATTCTTGGATAAAGTAAAGATAAATGGAATAATCCTTGACAGGGCCAATGGTGAAGCAATCAGTGGCGCCCTGGTCAGAATCTTCCGTGGGGAAAATGACCCGGTCGGAGATCCTTTGATTGAAGCTTTTGCCGGAGAAGCTGTATCCGGAGAAAAAGGAGATTTTATGTTTGAGCTGCCGGCCGGTAAATATATCCTCTATGCTGCAGCAGTATTAGACGGGAAGCGCTATAAGTCTCGCCAGTGGCTAATCGAACCTAAGGAAGGAGAAGATTTCTTCCGGATTTTTGCAATTGATCAGGCAGCGATTATAAAAGGAGCAGTAACTATCCAGGGATATGTGCCGCCGGATCCACCGGTCATAAGTTTAAAAAGATATCCAAAAGTAGATGGTGAAGGGGCGCTGGTTAAGGTCCCGTTGGGCAGGGACGGCAGTTACGAGTGCCTTGTCAGCTTCCAGGATCGCTTCAGCATTGTTTTGGAAGAGGAAGGCTGGCAGGCCATAAATGATACTAATGAAGGGGATGGTTATAAATTGGAAGCGCAGCAGGTATTAATAAGGGATTATCTGCTTGTTCCGGATGAAAGTGGGTAACAAGCAGCATGAGTGGACTGTTTCTAATAGAAGCTGCAGGCAGCAATTATGATATTGGCTATAGGATTGGTAAAAGCGCCCGGACTTTGATTTTAAGATCAATAGATAATTACCGTAAATGTCTTCTCAATGAAGGATGGCAGGGTTCCTGGATTTTACCGGATGGCTATCTTGAGGCAGCTCATGAAGCTTTCCCTCATCTCGTTGAAGAACTGCAGGGGATGGCTGATGGTTCAGGCGCCAGTTTTAATGACCTCTTTTTCCTTAATGCCCTGGAAGAGGCTCTTGATATCAAACCGCCCTCAGCCTGTTCCACTACAGGGGTGTCTTCACCCAATGGAGTCTGGCTTGGACATAATGAAGACTGGTATGCGGATGATGCTGATTCAGTTATTGTTATCTATGCCCGCCCGAAAAGCAAACCCTCTTTTATCAGTGTAACTTCAGCCCCGTTCCTGGCTGCAGTCGGAATGAATGAGGCCGGGCTGGCTCAGGGGGTAAACAGCCTTACGGCAATCGACTGCAGAGTAGGATCTCCACGTATGTTCGCGGCGAGGGCTGTTTTGGAAGCTGAGTCGGTTAAAGAAGCGATAAAAGCTGCTACTCCTGCCAATCGGGCTGGAGGGTATAATTTCTTGCTGGCCCATGCATCCGGAGAAATTGGGAACCTTGAGACTTCAGCCTGTGCTGAAATGTATCTGCCCGCTCAAGATTTAGCGTTTCACACCAATCATTACACCAGCACTTTGTTAATACCCCTTGAGAAAGAAGTTAATGAGCATTCATTTACCCGTTACCGGCGCCTGGAGGAATTTGGAAAAATTCTTCCGCAGAGCCCCGCAAATATAAAAGACCTGTCCCTGATATTGAGCGATCATAAATACAGGCCTCTTTCTATATGCAGGCATGCTGAAGATCAGAAGGGTAATGAGGGAACTATTTTCTCAGTAATTTTTAATCTTAAACTTTTTAAGACATGGGTTGCTGTCGGCAATCCATGTGATAACATATATAATGAGGTTAAAATATGAAAAGTTGGTGATGCCTGAAATGAACGGACAAGAAGTATTACATTTAAAGATTGAGAAGGAAAAGGACAAACTAATTGAAATGGCCCGGGCTATCCATAAAAACCCTGAAATTGGCGGAGAAGAAGTTTTTGCCGCAGATCTGATAACAGAATACCTTGAAGAGCAGGGTTTTAAAGTCTGGCGGGGGATCGGGGGTCTGAAAACAGCCTTCATGGCCAGTTTTGGAGAAGAAGGTTTTCATATCGGTTTTTGTTCCGAGTATGATGCTTTGCCTGATATCGGTCACGGCTGCGGACATAACCTGATCGGTATAGCCGGGGTCACGGCCGGAATTGCCCTGGCAGCCAGCCTGGGTGAATTGCCGGGAAGAATATCTATTATCGGTACCCCCAATGAAGAGGACAAGGGTGGAAAAGTCGATCTTGTTAATACGGGTGTGTTTGACGATGTCGATGCTGCATTAATGTTCCATCCGGGTTGTTCAACAAGCATTCATGTTGATTCGCTTGCCTGCAGAGATTATAAATTCATTTTTCACGGACGCAGTGCTCATGCTTCCTGTGAGCCCTGGGAAGGGCGCAACGCGCTGGATGGCGTGATTCAGACTTTCAACAGTGTCAATGCCCTGCGCCAGTACTTAAAAGAAGATGTTCGTATTCATGGAATAATTACCGAGGGCGGTCTCGCACCCAATGTTGTGCCTGATCGGGCAGCAGCCGATTTCATCATAAGATCCCGTGACAGCAGCTATCTCGATGAGGTGGTCGAAAAAGTTATTGCCTGTGCCCGCGGAGCGGCTATGACCACGGGAACTGTACTCGAGGCTTGTGAATCCGGCCACCCCTATGATGCAATGATTAACAATAACGTACTGGCGGATCTTTTCGCTGAAAGTCTTACTGAAGCCGGCTATAAGATCGAATCTCCCCATCAGGAAGGGCGTGGTTCAATAGATATGGGTAATGTCAGCAGGGTAACACCTTCTATCCACCCTGTGGTTGCCATTACCGACCAATGGATACCCGGTCATACCCGTGAATTTACAGCTCTTTGTGATACGGAAGAGGCTTATGAAGTAATGCTTACCGTTGGCCTGGCGATGGCAATTACAGGCCATAAAGTTCTAAATAATACTGAGTTACAGCAGAAGATAAAAGAGGAATTTACCTCACAGATAAAGAAGGATTAGGGATTATTGAAAAGGGTGATCCAATGGCTAAAACTATAATCGAGCAGATCAGGCCCAATTTATTCCGCGCTGAAATTCCACTTCCCCGTAACCCCTTAAAAGCGACAAACTCTTATATTATTAAAGGAGATAATCGAAATCTTGTTATCGATACCGGATTAAACCGCGAAGAATGCAAATCTGCTTTGCTGAGAGCTTTTACAGAACTTGGCATAGAATTGCCTAAAACTGATTTCTTTATAACTCACCTGCATGCCGATCATATCGGTCTGGCCGATGTACTGGCGGCTGAAGATGCCACGATTTATTTCAACCAGCCTGATGCAGAAATTTTGAATCTTGAAAACCTCTGGCAGATGGTTTATTCCCTAATCGGTCAGCATGGCTTTCCGGAGGATAAGGCTCAACTGGCCATTGACTCACATCCGGGTCAGAGCTACAGCCCTTCCGAACCGATTGACTTTACAATGGTTTGCGAAGGTGCAGTTCTTAACTATGGCGGTTATGAACTGCACTGTGTGGTCACCCCCGGCCACTCAAAAGGCCATACCTGTTTATATGAACCGAATCTGAGGTATTTATTTTCCGGAGATCATATCCTTGGTGATATTACGCCAAATATCTCGGTCTGGCTCGATAATAGTGATTCCCTGGGAGCATACTTAAAAAGCCTGGATCGTATTTATTCCATGCCGGTTGATCTAGCGCTTCCCGGGCATCGCAGGTTAATTAAAAACTGCCGTGCCAGGATTGAAGAGCTCAAAGAACATCACTGCCAGCGTCTGGAAGAAGTAATCAGTATCCTGAAAGAGAAGAGTCAACTCAGCGCTTTTGATGTAGCTTCGAAGATGACCTGGGACCTGATAGCAGAAAAATGGAGCGACTTTCCCTTAATGCAGCAGTGGTTTGCAACAGTAGAAGCACTGGCCCATATTTACCATTTAGAAACAATGGGAAAAGTTAAAAGGGCTGTGATTGGCAATACGATAGTCTTTTCTGTTGTTTAGATCCAATTACCCATCTACCGGCGGGGGTGCGAAAAATTAGTAAATACATTTTATCGATCGACCAGGGCACAACCGGAACGACAGCGATACTCTGGGACCGTGAAGGTCTTGCCCGGGCCCGGGCATACCGTGAACATAAACAATACTATCCGCAACCGGGCTGGGTTGAGCATGATCCTGAAGAAATATGGGATAATGTTTTATTAACAACAGGTGAAGCTCTGCAGGAAACGGGTGCAGCTGCTTTCGATATTGCCGCAATCGGTATAACCAACCAGCGCGAAACCCTTGTTTTATGGGATCGCAGGACCGGTAAAGCGATTACCAGGGCCATAGTCTGGCAGTGCCGCCGTACTGCTGAAATGTGTCGCCATTTAAAAGAAGCCGGCCATGAAGAAGGGGTGCGTCTTAAGACAGGCCTGTTGCTTGATCCCTATTTTTCCGGGACCAAGTTTCGCTGGGCCCTGGAAAATATTCCGGATGTAAGCAGGGCTCTCCGGGAGGGATACCTGGCCTGTGGTACTGTCGACAGCTACCTTTTGTTTCGTTTAAGCGGCGGCAGGATTTTTGCTACAGATTATTCGAATGCTTCCCGCACGCTGTTATACAATATTCATAGCCTTCAGTGGGATCCCGAATTGCTGGAACTATTCAAATTACCAGTTGCAATTTTGCCCGAAGTAATGCCCAGTAGCAACTTGTTTGGCGAAACTGATGCAGATATATTTTTTGATTCACGCATTCCTGTCGGTGGTATGGCCGGAGACCAGCAGGCCGCTCTTTTTGGTCAGGCCTGCTACAGTCCGGGAATGACCAAGAATACTTACGGCACAGGCTCGTTCCTGCTGATGAATACAGGCCTTAAGGCGGTTGCCTCGCAAAAGGGTCTGCTGACGACGATAGCCTGGGGTGTGGATAACAGGGTTGAATATGCTCTCGAAGGCAGTATATTTATTACCGGGGCAGCTGTGCAGTGGTTGAGGGATGGCCTTGGGCTGATTGGCAAATCAGCCGACCTGGAAAACCTTGCCGGGCAGGTGAAGGAAAATGAAGGGGTTTACCTGGTCCCGGCTTTTGCCGGACTGGGAGCCCCGCACTGGGACCCTTATGCCCGCGGCCTGCTTATTGGTATAACCGGGGGCACAACAAAGGCGCACCTGGCGAGAGCTGTTGTTGAAGCGATGGCCTATCAGACCAGGGATGTCCTTGAAGTGATGTACAGGGAAGCAGGGCTTCCTCTTAAAGAATTAAGGGTGGATGGCGGGGCCAGTGTTATGGATATGCTGCTCCAGTTTCAAGCTGATATAACCGCTACAGTGGTGCGCCGGGCTGCTACTTTCGATACGACCGCCCTGGGTGCGGCTTACCTGGCGGGCCTGGCTTCCGGTTTCTGGAGTAGTATGGAAGAACTGTCCGGCAGGTGGAAACAGAGCGGGGTGTTCGAACCAAAGATGGACGAAGCAGCCAGGAAAGCCTTATATACAGGATGGCAAAAGGCGGTAAAAAGGTCACTGGGCTGGGCTGAAGATGAAGAGTGAAAGGAATATTACAGAAAAATTCTTGGTGGTCCTGATTATTCTGGCCCTGGCAGCCATTATTGCCGGTTGTGCAGCCGAATCAGATACCAACCTTTCTGTCGAAGAAGTTTATCTGGCAGATCGTCTTTTTGAGTTGGAACTGGCCCTGACTCCCGATCAGAGGGCACAGGGTTTGATGGGACGCGAATTTATGGCTGATGATGAAGGGATGCTTTTTGTTTTTCCGGACGAGCCGCCCTATCCGGCAGAAGTCAGCTTTTGGATGAAAGATTGCCTGATGCCAATCGATGTTATTTTTATTGACAGGGAAGGAATTGTTTCTGCCATACATGAAATGCAGCCTCCCAAACCGGGAACCCCCGATGAAAATTTGACTGCCTATTCCAGCAACGGGCCGGTTCAGTTTGCCATTGAATTGCGTGGGGGCCTTACTTATGAATTGGGCCTGGAGGTTGGTAATTTCATCGAGTTGAGAAGAGAATACCTGATGAGTTTGGCTCAATAAGTCGATAAGCTTGAGTTTAGTGGATTAAACATAGTGGCAGAGCTTAATATGTTAACTCAGGTCGAGGCAGGGAAAGAAGGGTCTTTTTCTTCAACCAGGCCCTGTTTTTTGTTCCGATAAGGCATAAAATGAATGATCAGGGCAATGGTAATGGGCAGTATATTAAGATAGAACATCAGATGATAACCGGCCAGTGTAACAACCAAACCCCAGATAATAGATCCCAAAAAAATACCGACATCATAAGCAGTCCAGTATGTTGCGTTGGCAGCGCCTCTCTTTTGGGGCGGTGCACTTCTGATACAGAGTGCATGTATGGTTGGCTGGCCCATACCGAAACCGATTCCGTAAAGTATGCCTCCCATTATCAGGTGAGAGATCAGGGAGGCCCGGGCTACGATGATTAAGGCAATACAGATGCAGATACAGCCAGTTGCGATTGCAAGGTTAAATCCTTTTTCTCCTTTCCGATCGACAAACATCCCTGACAGGGGACGGGTCATCAGCGTGGCCAGAGCAAAGGCTGTATAAAAGAGCCCGGTGGACTCAATATTCTGGCTTAATGCATAAACAGGCAGGAAAGAGAGCATGGAACTGTAGCTTATTGTAAACATAAGTATTACCAGGGCCGGTTTTATGCCGGACTTCTCCAGCAGATTGAATTTTGGTTTTATTTTTTGCTTTTCCTGTCGCGGAAACCGGATGAAAAAAACAAACATTATGGATAGCAGGGTTAATAAGCTGGTGATCCCGAAGAGCAGTGAAAACGAGTAGCGATCCAAAACCCATAAACTGATTGCCGGTGATACAGCCATTGGCAGGGTCAGAGTCAGGGTAAAGATGCCCATGCCTTCGCCCATTCTTCTCAGCGGTACAATATCCGAAGCGACAGTGCTGGAAGCGGTATTCCCAATGCCCCATCCCATGCCCTGGAAAAACCTCATGATAATTAGAAAATAAGCTGGTATCATCCAGATGTAAAAGAAAACCGGTATTAGGAAAAGTAGTAAGCCCCCGAAAAATATCGCCTTTCGGCCGTAAACATCTAAGGCCCAGCCTGTAACAGGCCTGGTAAGAACAGCTCCGATGGTCAGGGCTGCGAGTGGCAATCCTGCACCGGAAGCGCCTCCTCCGAAACGCTCCATGTAAATTGGCAGGGTGGGAATCATGCTGTGGAAGGCGAGGAATAGGAAAAAAGATGAGAGGCAAATGAAAATAAAATCTTTTGTCCACAACTTTGGATTTTCATTTGTGCCTGATTTACTTTTAACGGCGTCAACTTTTTCCATGTATTTTTCTCCGGGTCAACCTAAACTTGGATGGCAAACAGCTATTTTCATGAGGGTTTGAGCTGCATCCCATACTATTTACTTTGGATTGAAAGTTACAGCTTATTTTCGACATTAACAATTTAATCACCTTTTAGTTAATATGATTTAGCTTTTAAAACAATTACTGAGAAACTAATTCAATTTACAGTCTGATTTGCTTTATTTCCGAATGCTATGATATTATTTTTTCAGCAAAAGCAGAAAAACCCATATTTATATTTTATCTGTATGAGGTAGAGACAATGAACTTTTATAACCAGCCCCCTGTTCAAGAAGCCTGCCTCGAGCTTCAGAGCCGCTACGGCATTGATATGGACCTTCTTTTTTTCTGTCTTAAGGTTGGAACTTCGGGCGGCGGCAAAATGACCCGGGGGGACATTTCGCAGGCAATGGAAGCAGTTTCCCGGTGGCAGGAAGATATAGTAAGACCTATCAGGGCAGCTAGCAGGCGTTTGGAATCTTCTTACAAAAGCTTCCCGGAAGAAAAGACCGAAATGATTCAAAAAAGCCTTGCCCAGGCTGAATTGGATGCAGAAAAAATCG
>JBNJHN010000045.1:0-16592 GCA_051748565.1 Bacillota bacterium
TTGCTTTTTTTACCCGCAACCTTTTTATCACCGTTTTAAGCGGCATGTTCCTGATCGCCCTGGTCAGGCTATTTATTTCCTGAATGACGACAACTCATATTGATTTCGAATTACATAAAAATTATTAATAATTTGCCGGTATTAATTGACCGCCATTTCACGGTCGTGATATAATTTAGGCGATGATTGTTGTAGCCAGCCCATAACATTAAACTCCTTTTATAAAAGAACGGTATGATCGGTAACAGCGGTCATCGATTGCGCTATGCTAATAGGTTTTTAGCAAGAATATTAGTATCCTGTTTTAGATTTAAATATTAAATACTAAATAGGAGGAACTCGTATGGCTAAAATTGCACGTGTCGACATGACCAACAAAAAGGTAACGGTTGAACCGTTGCCGGAGAAGTACAAGGGTAAAGGAGGCCGCTGGTTAACATCACAGATGGTCAGTGATGAGGTTCCAGCTGATTGCCATCCCCTTGGGCCGAATAATAAGCTTGTTATTGCGCCCGGTATTTTATCAGGGACTCGTGCCCCCAACTCGGGCCGTATATCGGTTGGTGGTAAATCGCCCCTTACCGGCGGGATCAAGGAAGCCAACGCCGGTTCACCTTTCCCTCAGGCCCTGGCCCGGATGGGTTATGCAGCCCTGGTTATCGAGGGACTGGTTGAAGACGGCAAACAGTGGCTTGTAAAGCTCGATGTAAATGGAGGGGAAGTAATTCCCGCAGACGATCTCAAAGGTAAAGGCGCTTATGAAACCGGTACTATGCTCTGGGAAAAATTTGGTGAAAAAACGCCATTTGTTGTTAACGGGCCGGCCGGCGAAGCAAAAATGGCTATGGCCGGAATTGCTTTTAACGACCCGGAAGGCCGTGCGTCTCGTTATGCCGGACGCGGCGGGCTGGGCGCAGTTATGGGCAGTAAAGGTATAAAAGCGATTGTCCTTGACGATACAGACGCTCCCGGTGTCAAGCCCGTCGACGAAGAAATGCTGCGGGCAGGCCAAAAGAAACTGGCCGATTCGATCCTATCCCATGATTTAACCAAGAGAGGCGGCGGTCTGAACAGCTACGGCACCGCTTTGCTGATTAACGTTCTTAATGAGGCCGGGGCCCTACCGACCAATAATTTCCGTTCAGGAGTATTCGAAGGGGCCAAGAAAATCAGCGGTGAAGCGCTTGCTGAAGCGGCCGAAAAACGCGGCGGCGCCGGGACCATGGGGCACCGCTGTCATCCGGGATGTATAATAAACTGCTCCACCGTATATGCCAATGAAGACGGCAGCGAGCATGTTTCCAGTGTGGAATACGAATCAATCTGGTCCCTCGGCGCCAACTGCGGCATTGATAACCTTGATCATGTTGCAGAACTGGTCTGGCTATGCAATGACCTCGGTATCGATACCATTGAAGCCGGCTGCACCATTGGTGTGGCCATGGAAGCCGGACTGGCAGAATTCGGCGATGGGGAAGCAGCGATTAAAATGCTAAAAGAGATTTATGAGCGCACACCGCTTGGCCATATTCTTGGCCAGGGTACCCAGTTCACCGGTGAAGCATACGGTGTAACCCGGATCCCGACCGTTAAGCGCCAGGGTATGCCTGCCTATGAACCACGGGCGGTAAAGGGCATCGGTGTTACCTATGCGACCTCGACTATGGGTGCTGACCACACCGCCGGTTACACTATTGCACCTGAGATTGCCGGAGTTGGTGGAAGTGCGGATCCTCTTTCGACTAAAGATAAGGTCAGCCTCTCCAAAGCCTTTCAGGACACAACCGCTTTTATCGACGCAGCGGGATACTGTCTCTTTATTGCCTTTCCAATACTCGATATTCCCAGCGGGTTTGATGGTGTTATCGAGACAGTGAACGGCATGCTCGGCACAAGCTACACTTCAGATGATGTAACCCGGATCGGCGACGAAATCCTGCGCCTGGAAAGAGACTTTAACATGAGAGCAGGCCTTGGCAAGGAAGCGGATCGCATGCCTGAGTTTATGAAACTCGAAAAACTGCCGCCGCACAACCATGTCTGGGATATCTCTGACGAAGAACTCGATACCTTCTGGGATTAATGAATATGCAGGTAACAGTAACTCTATATGCAACATTGATCCGCTACCATCCGGAAGATAAGCGCAATGAACCGTTTACTGTCGAGGTGCCCGAAGGGACTACGGTGAAAGACCTGCTCGATAAACTCGGTATTAAGGAAAACGAAGCGAAGCAGGTGTTTATAAAGCATAAAAGCCGCCCTGAAGACTATCATTTAGAAGATGGTGAAAAGGTGGCTATCTTCCCCCCGGTCGGAGGAGGATAAGCAAAGCTAAATTAACGAGGCGCAGCCTGTATTATAAAGGTCGCGCCTCGTTTTTAATGGCTCTTATACTTTTCCATCTTTTCTGCAATCCAGAATTTAATCACCGATTGTCTTGGCACACCAAGGCGTTTAGCTTCCTTATTCAGTTCCGTGATCATCCAGACTGGAAAATCTACATTAACCCTCTTGGTTTTTTCACCGGGTCTGACAATTTTTGATTTTTCCAGGTATTTTGTGATATCCTGGCCTTCATCAAAAAGCTTGTCGAAATCTTTAGCTTTCATATATTTCAACCTCCTCCGTCCTGGACCGCCTGATCGAGATAATTCTTATCTTTTTTCCCCGAAAAGTAAATACAGCAGACCAATATTTGCCATCAACCATTCCAATTGCTAAGTACCTTGATTCATCAATAATTTTTGCCTTTACTATGGCATAAGATGGATCATCCCATAACCTTTGGCCTTGTTCAAAGTCAATGCCGTGTTTTGCCAGGTTGAATTTGCTCTTTTCAGGATCGTATTCAAAGATCATGGTATATTAATTATACAAAATATATACTGAAATAGCAACAAAAAAGCATGAAAAATCCCTTTGGGGAGTTACCCCATCATCCCATCCGGGAGGAGCGATAACCGGCGCCCTGGCAAGTCCTTTCCAAAAGGACCTTAATTTGTGTTATCATAAAAAGGTGCTGCCACTTTTTATTAACTAATAAAAATAGCGCAAGTCAAAATACTCAAGGAGGTATTACTTATTTATGAAGTTAACTGAACAACTATACTGGTATCCCTGGAGGGGCCGGGCCAATAACTGTAACAGCTTTCTACTGAAAGGCAACCAGACAATTTTATTTGATCCCGGCCACATCTACAACGACATTAACGAAAGCTGTCTCGAAATGCTTACCCGCCAGATGTCGGCCGACGGCATCAATATAACCGATATTGACTTTATTCTCTGCACCCACGGCCATCCCGACCATGCCGAATCGGCAGGGGCAGTCCGTGAGCAGAGCAGTGCCCCTTTTGCTATCCACGAGGGTGATACATTTATCCTTGATTATCTGCCCCAGCACTATGCTTCCCGGACCGGAAAGGAACTTCCCTCGCTAAAACCTGATATATACCTGGAAGAAGGCGAGCTCGATTTGGGCTCCGGAAACACACAGGGCGACCGGATCGAGGTTGTGCATACTCCCGGTCATTCACCGGGCTGCGTCAGTTTCTACCTGCCTGAACATGATGCACTGATAAGCGGCGATACCATATTTGAAGGCAGCATCGGACGGACCGACTTCCCCGGTGGCGATATGGAGACCCTCGGCCGGAGCGTGGATAAGCTTTCCCGCCTGGAGGGAATAGAGCTGCTCCTTCCTGGACACATGGGTATTATCCAGGGAGCCGCAGGGGTTAAGCACAACTTTGAGCAGATTAAACGCTATTTTTTCGGCTAAAAGCGGTAACAGAGCGCCGGCAAAAAGGAAGGAATCGCTCTTAATATAGCGAATTATAATAATAGTGACAATTAAAATGGAGCAAAGGAGATTGGTGCATGGTTTACTACGACCGCCACACACCGACAAGAATTTTTGAGCGCTACAACGGCAATCCGATCCTGATTCCGGATCGATGGCCCTACCCGGCTAACGCCACCTTTAACCCGGGAGTAATCAGGCACAATGGTGATACGCTTTTACTGGTTCGCGTCGAAGATATGCGCGGCTTTTCGCATCTCACCTTCGCCCGCAGTA
The DNA here is from genome assembly GCA_051748565.1 of Bacillota bacterium. Classification (GTDB taxonomy): domain Bacteria; phylum Bacillota; class Dethiobacteria; order DTU022; family DTU022; genus SKPH01. The sequence continues at coordinate 4,082 of JBNJHN010000045.1, forward strand.
AAGACGGTAAAACCAACTGGCAGATCGACGAAAAACCGACCCTGCTGCCTGATCCCGATTTCGATGAGGAAAGGTGGGGGATAGAGGACCCCCGCATTGTCTGGCTGGATGATCTTAAACGTTATGCGGTCACCTATGTATCTTTCTCCAAGGATGGCCCGGTTGTCTCGCTGGCCCTTTCAGAGGACCTGCATAAATTCGATCGCCACGGGGCCATGCTGCCGCCGGAAGATAAGGATGCTTCACTGTTTCCCCGCCTGATCGACGGCAACTATACTTTGCTGCACCGCCCGATTATCCGCGGCGAGGCCCATATCTGGATATCCTGCTCCCCCGATCTCAAGTACTGGGGCAATCATAAAATTTTACTGCCCGTCCGGCCGGGTTGGTGGGACAGCAGCCGCGTCGGCCTGGGGCCGCCGCCGATTGAAACCGATGAAGGTTGGCTGATTATCTACCACGGTGTGCGGTCGACAGCCTCCGGAAGCCTTTACCGGGTAGGCCTGGCCCTACTCGATCTTGAAGAACCCTGGAAGATACGGAAGCGCTGCGACCAGTGGGTGTTCGGCCCCCATACACCCTACGAGAGGGTCGGCGATGTCCCCGGGGTAACCTTCCCCACTGGAACTGTCTACGACAAGGAAACCGATGAATTGATCATGTATTACGGCGCCGCCGACACCAGTGTCTGCCTGGCCACGGCCAAGCTTAAAGATCTAGTCGCTTACCTGCTTGCCTGCAGTGATTCGGAGGAAGAGGGTTTCTGCTACTAAAATGAAAATTGCGATGCTGGCCCCCATATCCTGGCGCACCCCGCCCCGCCACTACGGCCCATGGGAGTGGGTGGTCAGCATGCTTACAGAAGGTTTAACAAGGCGTGGCATTGACGTAACCCTCTATGCCACAGCCGATTCGATCACCAGTGCCCGCCTCCGCCCGGTTGCCCCGCGCCCCTGGTCGGAAGATCCGGAACTCGATCCCAAGGTCTGGGAATGCCTGCATATTTCTGCGGTATTCGAAGAGGCGGCAGAATACGACCTGATCCACAATAACTTTGACTTTCTGCCCCTTAGCTATTCGGGCCTGGTTGACACCCCCTTGCTGACGACGATCCATGGATTTTCGTCGCCGAAAATTTTACCGGTTTTCAAAAAATACAACCGGAAGACTCACTACGTGGCCATCAGTGAATCTGACCGCCACCCCGATCTAGATTACCGCGCCACCATCCATCACGGCATTCCGGTCGGGCAGTACCCCTACCGGGAAACCCCGGAGCGCTACCTGCTTTTCTTCGGCAGGATCCATCACGATAAGGGCGTTTACGAATCGATTCGCCTGGCCAAGCAGGTCGGCCTGCCCCTGGTCATTGCCGGGATCATTCAGGATCAAAACTATTTCGACCGCTATGTCAGTCCCTATCTCGATGACGAAAAGGTCCGCTATGTGGGCCCTGTTGGCCCGGAAGACAAGGGGGGGCTTTTGGGCGGTGCCCTGGCCATGCTGCACCTGATTAACTTCGATGAACCCTTCGGGTTGAGCGTGGTCGAATCGATGGCCTGCGGCACGCCGGTTATTGCTTTTAACCGCGGGTCGATGCCCGAGCTGATCACCGATGGTGAAACCGGCTTCCTGGTTGACGACCTCGACCAGGCCCACAGCGCTTTATCCCGCCTGAAAACTATCGATCGCCGTAACTGCCGCCGCCGGGTCGAAGAAAACTTCACCGTCGACCTGATGGTCGAGCGCTACATAGACGTTTACAAAAAAATTTTAGTTAAATAACTAAGTGCCTCTTGATAAACAATAGCTCTTAAAAGGTTTTCTTGCTTCTTATCTCCTGCTGCTTGATTCTTGAAAACGAGGTGAAAAATATGTATCCCGGCAAAATTTTACGCCCGGTTAAGGTGTCATTTATTTCGTCTTACCTGCCCCGCAAGTGTGGGATCGCCACCTTCAGCTCAGATTTACTGAACAGCCTGAAATTTTTGTACCCCAATAGCGAGCCTGACGGTGAGCAGAGCAACTTCGAAGTAGTTGCCCTCAATGATGCCAACGAAACATACGATTATGGCAGTGAGGTAACTTTTCAGATTCGCGATCAGCACCGCAAGGATTACCAGCGTGCGGCTGATTTTATCAACCATTCCCCGGTTGATGCCGTATCTGTCCAGCACGAATACGGTATCTACGGCGGCGAAGACGGCAACTATATCAACACCCTGCTCTCGGGCCTTAAAAAGCCGGCCATCACTACCCTGCACACCGTACTCGAGAATCCTACCCCGGGCCAGCGGCAGACCCTGATGCGTATCTGTGAACAATCGGTCTCGGTAGTGGTCATGGCCCAGGCTGCAGTTGATATCCTGACCCGGGTCTACCGGATTCCCGATGATAAAATCCTGCTCATACCCCACGGTGCCCCTGATGTGCCCTTTCTCGATTCGTCTTACTACAAGGACCAGTTCCAGGCCGAGGGGCGTAAAGTGCTCTTAACTTTCGGCCTGCTCAGCCCGAGCAAGGGGCTTGAATATGCCATCGAGGCAATGGAAAAAGTGGTCGAAATCCACCCCGATGCCCTCTACATAATTCTCGGGGCCACCCACCCCGATGTGAAGCGCCGCTACGGGGAAGAGTACCGCTATTCCCTGGAGAAAATGGTCCGGGACAAGAGCCTCGAGAAAAATGTCACTTTCTACAACCAGTATGTATCGCTCGAACGGCTGGTCCAGTTCCTGGTGGCCACAGACGTCTATATCACGCCTTATCTCAGCCGCGATCAAATTACCTCCGGCACCCTTGCCTATGCCCTTGCCTGCGGAAAAGCGATCGTATCGACACCATATATTTATGCCGAAGAGCTGCTTGCTGATGGCCGCGGCACCCTGGTTCCTTTCCGCGACGGCGAAGCCATGGCCGAAACCCTGATCGATCTCCTGGGCGACGAAGGTTTACGCAACCGGATGCGCAAGACTTCTTACCAGCACGGACGCCAGATGATTTGGAAAGAGGTGGCCCGCAGTTACGCCGTTGCTTTCGAACAGGCCCGCTTCAACTACAGTGAAATGTTTTCCCAAACCGTGCAGAGCGCCGATGTTACCGATCGCGCCATCCTGCCCGATGTCAACTTAAAGCACCTGCAGGCACTTACTGACGATACCGGCCTGCTGCAGCATGCAGTTTTCGCCTTTCCCGACCGTAATCACGGTTACTGCGTCGACGACAATGCCCGCGGTCTGATTGCCGCGGTGATGAACTGGCGCCTCTTCAAAGATGAAAAGATCAACCCCTTAATCAAAACCTACATCAGCTTTCTTTATCATGCTTTTAATGAAAAGCGCTCCCGGATGCGTAACTTCATGGGTTACGACCGCAGCTGGCTTGAGGAGGTAGGTTCCGAAGACAGCCATGGCCGCGTCATCTGGGCTATTGGTTATACTATTGCCCACCCGCCCAACGATGCCATCCTCGGCCTGGCCAACCGTATTTTTAAAGAAATAATCAATGCTCCGCTTAAATTTACATCTCCGCGGGCCTGGGCATTTTCCATTATCGGTGCCAACTACTACCTGCGCCGCTTCGGCGGGGATACCAGGGTCCTCCAGATTATGTCCGACCTTGCCGACAAAGTTGTTCATCTTTTCGAGCTAAAGGCAAGCGATGACTGGTTCTGGTGCGAGGACATAGTCGCTTACGACAACGCCCGCCTGTCCCAGGCTTTAATCGTTGCCGGCAATAACCTCGGAAACAGTGAGATGTTCGATTACGGCCTTAAAAGCCTCGATTGGTTGGTTGATATCCAAACCAACCCTGACGGGGGGCATCTTTCAATCATCGGTAACGATGGCTGGTACGAGCGTGGCGGGGAGAAAGCCCGCTATGACCAGCAGCCGGTTGACGCCACAGCCATGGTTGACGCCTGCTACCAAGCTTTTGTTCTGACCGGCAACGACGCCTGGCTGCGAAAAATGGAATGGGCCTTCAACTGGTTTTTCGGCAGCAATGATGTCCGCCAGCCGCTCTACAATTTTTCCAGCGGTGGATGCTACGACGGCCTTCAGCCGGGCGGCATCAACCAGAACCAGGGCGCAGAATCAGTCGCTGCCATGCTGATAGCCCTACAGAGGGTTCACCTGGTAGCTCACCAGGGCCTTTTCCAACAGCAGCAGCAGTTAAAAATCAAATAAGTCAATAAAGGTTCGGAGTGATAACATGTATGCGATAATCCTGGCCGGCGGCAGCGGCACCCGTCTCTGGCCGCTAAGCCGCGAACTATATCCGAAACAGTTTCTTCCCATGCCGGGCACGGGGGATAAATCCCTGATCCAGGCCACAATCGACCGTGTCAGGGCAGCCGTTTCCGAAGAAAAAATCCTGGTTGTCACCCACGTCGACCAGGCCGGAGAAATCAGGCGCCAGCTGGGCCTCTCCGGCATGACTAAAGTCCGTCTCCTCGAAGAGCCCCAGGCCCGCAATACCGCCCCGGCAATCGGCCTGGCCGCCTGGTACCTTCTGCAAGAAGAGGGCCCTGATGCCGTCATGGCCGTTTTGCCATCCGACCACCTGATCCCCGATCGGGAGCAGTTTGCCGGGCTCCTGCACACAGGAGAGGCGGCCGCAAAAGCCTACGGGCTGGTTACCTTTGGTATACAACCGGACTATCCCGAGACCGGCTTCGGCTATATCAGCTGCGGTGAAGGATTGGAGCATTCCGCCTGCCGCGTCGAAAAGTTTGTCGAGAAACCTGACCTGGAAACGGCGGAAACTTACCTGAAAGACAAACGCTACCTCTGGAACAGCGGCATGTTTGTCTTCAGGGTAGGTGCGCTGGTTGAACAGTACCACCGCCTGCTGCCGGAGATGCATGCTGCCCTGGAACAGGTTGATTACAAAGAACTTAGCAATCTGGAACCTATCTACAGTGGACTGGAAAAAATTTCTATCGACTACGGAATTCTCGAGCGCTCGGAAGGGGTTACCGTTATCCCCACCGGGATCAGCTGGAGTGATCTCGGCAGCTGGGAAGCCTACTACCAGCTATCCCCCGTGGACAAACAGGGCAATTACCTGAAGGGACGTATTCTGCCTGTCGATACTGAAAACACCATGGTCATATCGGAAGCACGCATAATCGGCGCAATCGGCCTGAAAGACCTGGTCGTCGTCGATACCGATGATGCCCTCCTGGTCTGTGACCGGAAACGGGCCCAGGATGTTAAAACAATAGTCGATCAGCTCAAAGCTGACGGGGCGGTCGAAGCCCGCGAACACCGCACCATTTACCGCCCCTGGGGCAGCTACACCTCGCTTGAACTGGGCGAAACCTACCAGGTCAAGCGGATCAATGTAAATCCCGGAGCCCGCCTCAGCCTGCAGAGCCATCGGCGGCGTGCCGAAAATTGGGTTGTCGTCAGCGGGGAGGCTTTTGTCACCATCGACGACCGCCAGATCGCCGTGAAAAAGGGAGAGAGCGTTTTTGTCCCCACCGGGGCCCGCCACCGCATGGAAAACAGGGGCAGCGAGCCCATGGTTTTAATCGAGGTCCAGAACGGGGATTACCTGGGAGAAGACGACATCGAACGCTACGAAGACGACTACGGACGCACCGCTGCAAAAGAAACGTCGGCCCCGCCGGTGGATGCGGGTAGAAAGAGTGAAAGCCATCCGGGTGCTTTGACAGCCAAAAAACGTTTTGAACGCTGGCTCGCTTACCCGGGACTCGATCCTGAAACCAAAAGTGAGCTCCAGGCCATGCAGAAAGATCCCGATGCCATCGAGAGCCACTTCGGCAGGGAAATGGTTTTCGGCACCGGTGGCATGCGCGATATTATCGGGCCCGGCCTGAACCGGATCAACTGCTATACCATCCGCCGCGCCACCCAGGGACTGGCCGACTACCTGAACAGCCGGCTCGCTGCCGAACCTTCAGCAGCCGCAGAAAGCCCGAAGCAGGTTGCTATCGCCTTTGACACCCGCCTGCATTCCGAAGAATTTGCTGAAGCCGCCGCTCTCGTTCTCGCCGCCAACGGCATCAAAGCCCTGCTCTTTAATGACATCCGGCCTACACCGATGCTCTCTTTCACCACCCGCGAACTCGGCTGTGCCGCCGGCATCGTGATTACCGCCAGCCACAACCCGCCGAAATATAACGGCTATAAAATATACGGGCCCGATGGCGGCCAGGCGGTTAGCCCCCTGGTCGACGATGTAATCGAGGCGATCGGCAAGATCGATATTTTTGATGATGTTAAAACCATCACCCGTGCCCAGGCCATAGAGCAGGGACTGCTCGAAATTATCGACCCGGCCCTGGATCAAAGTTATCTCGAGCGGGTAAGCGCCCTTTCACTGAGCAATCCTGAAGCGTGCATCAGTGTTGTCTTTACACCGCTGCACGGCACCGGTCTGGTTTACATCCCCAACCTGCTGACCCAGTCGAAGTGCGTCGACCTGACTTTAGTCGACGAGCAGATGATCTCCGACCCCTTTTTCAGCACGGTGCGGGTACCCAACCCTGAAGATCCGGCAGCCCTGGATATGGCCCTCGAAAAAGCGCGCCTTGTCGGGGCCGAGCTGGTTTTGGCCACCGATCCCGACGGTGACCGGGTCGGCACCGCCGTTCGCGATACCTCGGGCAATTATGTCATTTTAAGCGGCAACCAGGTTGGCGCCCTGCTGATTGAATATATCTGCAGCCGCAGGCTCGAAAAAGGAATCCTTCCGGCCAAACCGGTTATGGTTAAAACGATCGTCACCGGGGATTTAGGTAAAAAGGTGGCCGAAGCATACGGCCTTCAGATCATAGAAACCCTGACCGGTTTTAAGTTTATCGGTGACAAAATGAATGAATTCGATCAAAAAGGCACGCCGCACTTTCTCTTCGGTTACGAAGAAAGCTGCGGTTACCTGACAGGCACCTTTGTCCGCGATAAGGACGCGGTCATTTCCTCCTTCATGATTGCCGAGATGGCCGCCTACTACAAGGAGCAGGGGAAGGACCTCCTGCAGGTTTTAGATGAAATGCAGCAGCACCACGGCTATCACCGCGAAGACCTCCTGACGGTCGAGCTTAAAGATATTTCCGAGGCCGATCGGCATGTTGCCGCCTATCAGGACCTGCCGCCGGAATTGGCGGGGCAAAAAGTGGTCGAGAAGAGGGATTACGAGGAGAGCAGGGGCTTTAATTTGCTGCACGGCAGCGAATTTGAACTGACCCTGCCGAAATCTCAGGTTCTTCACTACACCCTGGCAGACGGTTCCTGGTTTGCCGTGCGCCCTTCAGGCACCGAGCCGAAGGTCAAGTTTTACCTCTCGGTAACCGCCCCGACCGCTGCCGAAGCTGACCAAAAGCTAACCCGCCTGCGCGAGGCAGTCCTCGCCCAGGCCTGAGAATTTTTAATAGCAAGGAAGACGGGGAGCAGCGATGGCCTTACTGACGCTTTCACAAATAAGTAAATCATACGGCGCCGAAACGATCCTAACCGACATTTCCCTGCAGCTTCAGCCCGCTGAAAAGGCCGGCTTGATCGGCCCCAATGGTTCCGGCAAGACAACCCTGCTTAAAATTATCGCCGCTGAAATCGAAGCCGATGATGGAACCCTGCATCTGGCCCGCGGCGCAAAGATTGGCTACCTCTCCCAGGAACCGCCCGTTATACCCGCGGGCACCCTGCGCAGCCACCTCGAACACCCGCTAAGGCATATCTATGACCTCAGGAAAGAAATATCGGCCCTGGAGGAAGAGATTGCCGTCAGCGCCGAATCGAAAAAACCCCCGCTCGATCTCGAAGAGAGCCTCGAGCGTTACGCCTCCCTGACCGCCAGTTTCGAAGAGGAGGGAGGCTACCAGGTAGACAGCAGGCTTGCCGGGGTGGCCCGCGGCCTGGGCTTCGCCGAAGCCGATTTCGGCCGCGACATCTCGGACTTCAGCGGGGGAGAGAAGACCCGTGCCCGCCTGGCCGGCCTGCTCCTGCAGGATCACGACCTTCTCCTGCTCGACGAGCCGACTAACTTTCTCGACCTATCCGCCCTCGAGTGGCTCGAAAAATACCTGCGCGACTTAACCTGTGCCCTGATAGTCGTCTCCCACGACCGCTTTTTCCTGGACCGGGTCGTCAGCCGCATCTTTGCCCTCCAGGGCGGCAAGGGCAAGTTATACAGCGGCAACTACAGTGACTACCAGCGACAGCTGGAAATGCAGGACCTGAGCGCACAGCGCGATTACCAGCGCCTGCAGCTGCTAAAAGAGCGCGAGGAGCGGCTGGTGCGTGAAGCCAAATCCGATCAACGCTCCAAGCGCCAGGCCCGCAGCCGCCAGAAACGCCTCGATAAACTCGAACCGGTCGAGCGCCGTGACCGGGAACAAAGCTTTAAGCTCGGGCTCGGTTACACCGGACGCAGCGGGCGCCAGGTGATAATTTTTGAGAAAATTGATAAAAAATTCGAAACCAAAACCATTTTTAACGACTTATCCTTTGAAATTCGCTGGGGTGACCGCATCGCCCTGATCGGCCCGAACGGCGCCGGCAAAACGACCCTGCTTAAACTTGTATCGGGCGAGCTAAAACCGACTGCCGGTAAAATCCGCCTGGGGCCGTCGGTCAGCGTGCTCTACTTCGACCAGGAGCAGGAACAGCTTGTTACAAATCAGACCCTGCTTGAGACGATTACCTCTGCTTCCGATTTCGATATAAAACAGGCCCGCAATCACCTCGGCCGCTACCTTTTCCGCGGCGATGATGTCTTCAAGCAGGTCAGCGACCTGAGCGGGGGCGAAAAAAGCCGTCTGGCCCTGGCCCGCCTGGCCCTGAGCAGCGGGAACTGCCTGCTGATGGACGAGCCGACCAGCCATCTCGATCTGCCGGCCATGGAAAAACTCGAAAACGTTCTCAAAGACTACCCCGGCACCCTGATTATTGTCTCTCACGACCGTTACTTCCTGAAAGGGCTGGCCAACCGTGTCTTCGAACTCGACAGCGGAAACCTGCGCATCTATGATCGCAGCTTTGAGGAATACCTCGAGCTGAAAGAAAGCGGCGGAATCCGGCCCGGCAAAGTCAAGGAAGATAAAGAGGAAGAGAAGCGCAAAAGGCAGGAAGAGCACCGGCTCCGCCAGGCCGGACAAAGAACAGAGCGCCGCCTGAGAGACGAACAGGCCGGCCTGGAGAAAAAAATCAGCGAAACCGAAGAAGAGATCGCCCGCCTGGAAAAACTGCTCTCCGATCCCGGTCAGTACGGCGACTACAACCGCCTGGCCGAACTGGGCTTTGCCCTTGAAACAGCAAAAACCGGCCTCACCACCCTCATGCAGCAGTGGGAAGAGGCCACCAGCCGCCTTGAAACCCTCCAGTGATATTAATGTGACGCGGGGACGGGGTACCTGTCACGCACGGCAACGCATTACATGTGACAGGTACCCCGTCCCCGCGTCACAGGTTTGCAAATGGCCTGCTCTAAAGCTATAATTAAGCCAATAAATTCAATTATTAAGCGAGGTCCCATGCAGCAGGCAGAAGCGCTGATTACAACCCGTAAAGAAGAAGATACCGCCTATATCGGCGAAGTGCTCGGTCGGACTCTGCACATACCCCTGGTTGTTGCCCTGCAGGGTGAGCTCGGAGCCGGTAAAACTGTTTTTGTCCGCGGCGCCGCCCGCGGCCTCGGCGTAAAAGAGCAGGTTTCCAGCCCGACCTTTGTCCTGATGAAGATCTACCAGGGGCGCCTGCCGGTCTACCATTTCGATTTCTACCGCCTATCGGGCGATGATGAAGAAGCAGATCAGCTGGGCTTCGAGGAATATCTGCCCGGCGACGGTATAGCTTTTATCGAGTGGCCTGAACGGCTGCCCCGGATCCTGCCGCCCGGCCACCTGCTGGTAAATATCGAACTATTTTACGACGAAATCGGTGAAGGCCGCCGGCTCTGGTTTGTTCCGCATTCCAGGCTGGCCTCGGAGGCGGTGGGGAAAATTATCGAAACGATAACCTGGCGTATCGACGGCAGCCTTAACAGGGAACAAAGCGGAGAAATCGGTTAGAGCGTGGCTCTTAACCCGGGATCTACCCAACCCCCAACCTCCATAAGCATATTAACTTTAAAGGAGCCATTAACTTCATGAAGCACAGGCACAGAGCAATCCTGTTGATCTTAATTACCCTTGCCGCCGCCGCGATTTTATTAAGCGGCTGCCAGAGAGAAGGTACGATTTCCTGGAAGGACGGGACCTACAGCGGTGAACTGCACCGCGGCCGTCCCCACGGCACAGGAACCTGGAACCACCCCAACGGTGATCAATACGACGGGCAGTGGGAAGAAGGGAAGATGCACGGTTTCGGCATGATCATTACCGCTGACGGATTTATCTACGAAGGTGAAATGAAAGACGGCCTGGTGTACGGTTACGGCTTCCTGGTCCGGCCCGACGGGTCTACCTATGAGGGCGAATTCGTTGAAGGTATGGCCACCGGGGAAGGAACTTTGATCCACCCTACCGGTGAAATCTATGAAGGCCAATTCAGGAATAACATGTATCACGGCCATGGAACCTACATTTCACCAGAAGGCGTGATCTATGAAGGGGAATTTGTCGACAACCTCTTCCACGGCCACGGGGTAATGACCAATCCCAGCGGGGCCAGGTACGAAGGTGAGTTTAAGGAAGATAAATTCCACGGTGAAGGAATCTTTATAACCGAAGACGAAGCAACTTATGCCGGCGAGTTTAAAAACGGTAAATTCCACGGCTTCGGGACGATGACTTACCCCGATGGGTCCGTTTACGAAGGCCAGTGGGCGGAAGGGAAACACCACGGCGAAGGGAAAATTACCTATGCCGACGGAACGGTCCTGGAAGGTACGTGGGAGAACCACGAGTTTGTAGAGTAAGGAGGGTTTTAACCCTGCTAATCTTAGGTATCGATACCACAACCCTCTCCTGCAGCGTAGCCCTGCTGCAGGATGAAAACATACTGGCCGAGATGACTTCAAACATCAGGAAAACTCACTCCGAAAGGCTGATGCCCCTGCTCGACCAGATGCTTACAGAAAGCGGCATCGAACGCGAGGCGATAGATGCTGTTGCCGCCGCTGCCGGGCCCGGCTCTTTCACCGGCCTGCGCATCGGTGTGGCCACCGCCCGCGCCCTGGCCCAGGGTTTAAATATCCCTGCAGTGCCTGTCTGCACCCTGGAAGCCCTGGCCGAAGCAGTCCCCGCCCCCGGGGCCCTGATCTGCCCCCTGCTCGACGCCCGCCGCAGCGAGGCCTACACAGCCCTTTACCGGCGCTCGCTTAAGCCGCCCTTTGCGCTGGAAACATTGATTGAACCGGCGACCCTCTCCCTGGGCGCCCTGATCGAAGCCCTGCGCGGCTACGATCAGCCGGTCACCTTTCTCGGCGAGGGCCTGCACACTTACGCGGCAGAACTAACAGAAGCCCTCCCGGCTGCCCGGGCCGTTATTGCCCCGGCCCCGTTCCGGCTCTGCCGGGCCGCCCTGGTTGCCCTTTGCGGCCGCCGCCTCCTGGAGGCCAAACCGAATGCCTCTTACCTGGAGCTGCTGCCCCGATACCTGCGCCGCCCGGAAGCCGAAAGGCTTGCCGAAGAGCGGCAAGGAGGCTCAAAGTAAACGAAATGGATCAACCGGCAGAGCTGGCAAACACTATGACCATAGAACCGATGGGCGAAGAAGATATTGCGGTAGTCGCCGCAATCGAAAAGGAATCCTTCAGCGATCCCTGGCCCCTGGAAGCCTTCCAAAACGAGCTGTTTAACAACCAGCTTGCCGCCTACTATGTTGCCCGCCTAAAAGGCCGGGTCATCGCCTATATCGGGGCCTGGCTGGTGCTGGATGAAGTCCATATTACCACCCTGGCCGTCGAGGAATCCTACCGCCGCCGCGGCATCGCCTCCCGCCTGGTCGAAGCCCTGATCGAAAAGGCCCGCGCGGGCGGGGCCCGTTTCCTGACCCTGGAAGTGCGCCCGAGCAATAAAGCGGCCCTCTGTTTTTACGAAAAGTTTGGCTTTTCAGTCCTCGGCCGGCGCAAGCGCTACTATATCGATGAAGACGCCCTGATCATGACTAAAGAAACCCCGCAGCCTTACGAGGAAGAGTAACTTAAGCAGCAGCTTACCCTTTTAAAATACGAGAAGCAGGAGGGAGGAGAATATGAAAGCTGAACCGGGGCTTAATAAAACCGGCAGCGAGGCCCTGATCCTGGGCATCGAAACATCCTGTGACGAAACTGCAGCCGCAGTGGTCGCCGGCGGCCGCCGCATCTTAAGCAGCATTGTCTCCTCCCAGGTTGAACTGCACGCCCGCTTTGGCGGGGTCGTGCCCGAAATAGCATCCCGCCACCACCTGACCCTGCTCAATGCCATTATCGATCAGGCCCTCGAAGAGGCCGGCGTCAAATTCGCCGACCTGCAGGCCCTGGCCGTCTCTCACGGCCCCGGGCTGGTCGGTGCACTCCTGGTAGGCGTAGCCACCGCAAAAGCCCTGGCATACGCCCTGCGCCT
>JBNJHN010000046.1:0-16278 GCA_051748565.1 Bacillota bacterium
TGAACCAGGATCAATATGAATTCTACAATACTCAAACCGGCCAGGGCACTCAGTAGCCAGAGGACAATGTTGCGCAAAAAGGACTTGGCCATATTGCAGGGACTGTTGTCATCAAGATTAACTACCATTAACCCGCATATTGCTTTACCCCAGCTCTGACCCTGGCCGAAGCCATCACGAAATAAATAATAAAAAAGGCTCCATGTTCCGGCAATTAGAATTGCTATGACAGAAAAAACAATCATTCCAAGACCGGGGCCGGCAGTATAAAGTCCGCCAAACTGGCTTTGAACCTCAATGTACCTAAAGTAAGGTATAACTACCAGCGGAACGAAAATAATTAAAGGAAGTGCACTGATGAGTCCATCTATCAAATAGGCCAGGATCCGCCTTATAATGCCTGCCTTTGGATAAACATACTTCCCCCCAGCAACATGAATATTTTCAGAAGATGATGAACTATCAGGCCCAGGGGATGAAATTCCCTGATCAGCTCCCAGCGGTGGGATCGGCGGCAATCCCTGTTCTGAAATTACCGGTGTTGGTGGTGCGGGAAATTCAGCATCTGCAGAGATTGTTTCATCGGGAGTAACTTCCAGGTTTGACTTACAGTGTTTGCATTTTATCGCTTTGGCTAATATTTCTTCGCCGCAATACGGGCAATCTTTAACTTCACGTTTTTCCGACATTGGTCTGCCTCCGATCTTCTGGTAAGCACTTCTATTTAAAGGTTCTTCGGAAAACAAGTTAGTTCCTGCATGGTTTTTTTAAAGCCTGATGAAAACTACTCTGCTAATTTAAGATCGAATTTAACTACAAATATTAATTTCAAGCAATGCCCTGTTTTCCTCGTGCCGGATCTTACCCAGACCATATTTCAAAGAATCGCTGAACAGCGGACCAGCGGTAACCAGGGTATGCGCTTCTCCACCTTCGCCGCAAGGTGATATTCCTTTAGCCAAACAGTAATCAACGTATTCTTTGTCCATAATCCTGCCCAGCCAGGATTCATCAATCAGATCACTGCGGATTGCAACCACCAGCGCCTCGCCGCCCAGAGCAATCAGCATTTCCGAAACTTTGATTTCTTCAACCTGCCAAAGGGGCAGGTTATATTTAATTTTACAACGCCTGCACATTTTTTCGACCCATTCGCGGTGTTCGGCAAGGTTAATATCACCAAAAACACCGCCGGAAATATCCCGTTCTTCCCTGAGGCGTTTTACCGCTCTTTCAAAACCTTTTTCATAGCTTTCCCAGGTAACTTCTTCGGTCTCCAGGGAGATCCCGAGAAGCTCTGCCTGCTTTTGCAGAATCTCTGTCTTCAGACCATGTGATCGACTCTGACCGTCTGCGCTGACAAAGCTGAGCAGCGACTCAACTACAAGCCCTTTCTCTTTGGCCAACAGCAGGGAAAGATATGAGTCTTTGCCCCCACTCCATGATATAAAAACTTTATCTCCGGCATCACTTTTAATAACCATTCCCGGACTCCTCTTTATTTATTCCTTTCAGCAGGTAGTCTGAACGATTGTAGTAAACAACTTTAAATTTACTTCCTTCTTTATGAATCAGGCTGACCGAGGCATTATCAATTTTTATATCCCAGAAATTATTTTTACCTGGATTTAAAATCCTAAATAGCAGGGCACGAATCGATCCACCATGACTGACTGCTGCTATGCGTTCTCCATCGGAAGCTTCATTCATCAGCTGAACCAAAAATTTCTCCATCCGCATATACACATCGGTAAGAGTTTCGCCCCCCGGAGCCGCTCTGCTAAAAGGATCATCAAACCAAAGCCCGATGGCATCACCAAATTTCAGTTCAAGCTCATCATAAGTGAACCCTTCCCAATGGCCAAAATTAATTTCACGCAGGAGGGGCGTTACAGCAGGCTCCAGGCCACTTCCGGCTCCAATAACCCTGGCGGTTTTTACTGCACGCTTCAGGTCACTGCAAAAAAGTCTGTTTATATTCTGCCCGGCCAGGAAGAAACCAACCTCCTCAGCCTGGCGGATACCCTCAGGGGTAAGCGGAGATTCGGTCCATCCCCTGTAACGCTTTTCTGTGTTAGATTCGGTTTCACCATGTCGGACCAGGTAAAGTTCCATTTGCTAATTACTTCCCTTCTTATCGGTTACAAGGCCCTCTTCCTCTTTATTGCTCACCCTGGCATCTTCAAAAGTAGCCATTTCCAGGGTTATACGTGCCGCCGCTTCAACCAGGTACATCGCCAGGACCGCCCCGGTACCTTCACCAAGCCGCATGCCCATGTTGATATAAGGTTTCAACCCCAGGTAATCCATTAACAGGGCATGCCCTGCTTCAGCTGAAAGATGCGATGGCAGAAGATAATACCATGCATTGGGACAAAGTTTAACAGCAGCCAGGGCAGCCGTGCTCGAGATAAAACCGTCGATTACAACCGGTATGCGGCATTTAGCGGCTCCGAGGATTAATCCGGTTAATGCGGCAATTTCAAGGCCGCCTACCAGGCCGAGTACTCCCAGGGGATCTCCGGGATCCGGTTTATGTAAATCCAGGGCCCCGGTCACAACTTCCTGTTTATGAAGCAACTTCGCATCATCAAGGCCGGTGCCTCTTCCAACAACCAGAGAAGCCTCATATCCGGTCAGTACCGCCATCACCGCACTGCTCGCAGTTGTATTTCCAATACCCATTTCGCCTGTAGCGAGCACCTTTACCCCTGCTTCTGCAGCCTCCTCGGCACATTCTATACCGGCAATAACTGTTTGAAGTGCCTCTGCACGGCTCATGGCCGGTCGGTGACGGAAGTTATCGGTTCCCGCCTTTATTCTAATTTGCTTAACCCCGGGCAGCTTGGAATCGACCTTCACTCCGACGTCGACAACTTCAACTTCCACATCACCCTGCCTGCCCAGTACATTAATTGCCGCCCCACCTCCGGTGAAATTTGCCACCATCTGGGCTGTAACTTCTGACGGGTAAGCACTGATTCCTTCTTCGGTAATTCCATGGTCTGCTGCCATTACCACTACTCTTTTACTGGTGCCGCAGGGGAAGAACCCCCCATTAATGCCGGAAAGCTGGACAGCGAGATCTTCCATCCTCCCCAGGCTGCCCTGCGGTTTGGTTAACATATCCATACGCGCACGGGTTTTTTCCATTGCTGCCTCATCAAGCGGTTTGATTGCTTCGATTACCACCTGCAACCTTTGATGCATTTTTTCCTCGTCATTCATCTAGTTAATCCCCTCTCTTTTAAAATAGAGCCATTATAAGAATGATACTCCCTGCCGGCTAATTGCCAACAACCCCCTGTTCAATAATTTTATAAATTTTATCCATATCAAGACTTGCCCTCACTGTTGCTGCCAGGTTATCGTATTCCATTTCTTTATACTCGCGGTAAGTCCGGGAAAATGGGCCGCTTTTTTCGGGCAGCCCGCGCCGTTGGCGCAGGTTGTTAAGAAGTTTCCCGGTCCAGGATAAATTATCAAAAATTCCGTGCAGGTAGGTGCCGAAAACATTACCCTCTGCATTAACAGCACCCTCCCACTCTCCCGTCGTCTCAATGTAAAGGGGATGTTTAACCGTTTTATAATTTGTCCGGCCCATATGGATTTCATATCCAATTAAAGGTTCCTCTGCAACCATGGAGGCAAAGTAATTATTATCATGGTAACACCACTTAGCCTCAACCTGCCTGGTTGCTTTCTCTTTTGCCATGATGGTTTCAAAGTCCATAAATGCTAACCCGGGCACTCCGGGATTAGTGCTTTCCACTCCAAGCGGGTCAAGAATCTTCTGCCCCAGCATCTGGAAACCACCACAGATACCCATTAACAGGCCACCTTTGGCAACATAGCTGTTTAAAGGTGCTGCCCAACCACTCCTGCGAAGGTGCTGCAGGTCCGCTATGGTATTTTTCGATCCCGGTAAAATTAACAGATCCGGTGAATTCAGCTCATCCGGCTCCCTGATATAGGTCAGGCTTACATCATCGTGCAGTTCCAGTGGATTAAAGTCTGTAAAGTTTGATATACGCGGGAGCAAAACCACCTGCACCTTTAAAGCCCTGCTATCTGAACGGATCTTAAACCGATCGGTAACGCTATCTTCATCATCCAGGTTAAGGTGCATATAAGGAACCACACCGAGAACGGGCAGTTTAATCAGACCTTCCAGCTGGCGCAATCCCGGCTCAAGCACTTTGTGATCGCCACGGAATTTATTGATAATTACCCCTTTAAGCAATTCACGTTCATCAGGTTTCAACAGGGCTGCAGTACCAAAAAGGGAGGCAAAAACTCCACCTCGATCGATATCACCTGCCAGGAGAACGGGAGTTTTAATGCGGCAGGCCAGACCCATATTAACCAGGTCTTTATCTCTTAAATTTATTTCCGCCGGGCTTCCAGCCCCTTCAATTATAACTATATCGTGCTCCCGGGATAGGACCGTGAAAGCATCGTCAATTATCGGCAGCAGCTTTTCCTTCCACTGGTAATATTCCATTGCAAACATGTTACCCAGCGGTTTACCCATGACAACAACCTGCGAGCCCTGGTCTGAAGTCGGCTTTAATAGTACCGGGTTCATTTCAACCCTTGGTTCCAATCCTGCAGCTTCAGCCTGCATAACCTGGGCCCGGCCCATTTCGTACCCTTCCCTGGTAACGAATGAGTTCAGGGCCATATTCTGTGATTTGAAAGGAACAACATTAAAACCGTCCTGAGAAAGGATACGGCACATTGCGGTGCAAATAAGGCTCTTGCCAACTGAAGAAGCAGTACCCTGGATCATCAGTTTGCCTTTCACGGTAATTTACCCCCCTTATCTGCAAAATTTAAACAGCTGGTGCCGCCTTTAATATAATCATCTGTATACTGCAGGAGACGCAAGTTTTCCGGACGTTTGAGTACAGCAATGCGAAAATAGCGCTGATCAAGGCTGCAAAAATTATCCGCCCGCCGGATCAAAATTCCCCTTTTGGCCAGGTAATCCTGGTATTCGGCTACATTAAAAGCAGGATTAAGCCCGCGCAGGAGAAGATAATTGGCCGAGCCTTCATAAACATAAAATGCACCTGTTTCCCGAAACCGCCCGGTCAGGAACCTGCGTTCTTTTTCGATCAGGGCAAGGCTTTTTTTAAGGTAACTCTTTCTTCCAAGACAGAAGATACCTGCTTTCTGGGCCAGTGTATTGACCCTCCATGGATCACCCCAGCGGGTAATCTCTTTCACATCTTCCTGCGGCCCTATGGCAAATCCAAGGCGCAGGCCGGGCAAACTCCATATCTTGGTCAGGGAAGTAACAACCCAGAGATTTCCGCAACGCTGATCTCGCAGGCTTTCCTCCAGCTTCCCGGTCAGGGGAATAAAACTTTCATCAATTAATACAGTTGCTCCCCGTTCGGCTGCAGCGTCAACAAGATTTGTAAGATCGCTGCGTGTGCTGAGCATACCGGTGGGGTTGTTCGGGTTGCAAAAAACCATTAAATCGCCCTGATCAAGTTTACAGGCCAGGGATGAAAAATCAATTTCTTCTCCCGGGGGCAGAAAGTAATGTTCGACCCGGGCCCCGGCCAGGACAGCAGCCCTTTCATACTCAGAAAAAGATGGAGCCGGGACAAAAACCTTACCCGGACGCCGCCATAGAAGGAGCAGGTGAATTAATTCGTTGGCCCCGTTGCCAATCAATAAACATTCTAACGGCAAGTTCAAAAAAAGGCCCAGCTTTTCACGCAGTTCACGGGCCTGGGGTGATGGGTATGATACTATCTCCGGCAGAGACCTGCGCAAAAATTCCAACAATCCGGGAGGGGGTCCGAAGGGGTTAATATTGCTGCTGAAATCTATCATTTTTCCACTTTCGGGTTTCCACCGTTTTGCTGCATCAAGCAGGTCACCGCCATGGCCTCCCGTTTCATTATCAAAATCCCCCGGCAAAGCAAATCACCGCCCTCGCTACAATATCAGTAACAGCATCAGGCTTTAAAGCAAGGTAAAAACCGATTAAAAAAACAACCTCACCCAGCTCACAGGACGCCCCCAGGATATCACCGGTAATCCCGCCCAGGCGACGGGAAGCATAAATTGCCAGCAGATGGGCTGTAAAAAGGGCCATGACACAGCCAATAATGACAGGAAAAACCAGTTGAATATACCACCAGGAAAAAGTATACATAATTAATGCAGTTAACAGTGATGCTTTGAGCAATATGGGCCACCGCAAATCTCTCAGAAAAAGATCTCCCAGACCGCTGTCCCGAGACGGGGAGAACCAGGCACCGACATAAACAATCGCCCATCTTCCGGCCATGGGCATAAATAATAAGGCAAAAGCAAGGAAACGATATCCAAGTTCAGCAAGCAATGTCAGTTTAAGCATGTAAACAAAAAAGATCACTACAGCACCCATTACTCCAATCGCACTATCTTCCATTGCTTTAAATGCTTTCTCACGGCTGGTAGTGCCGATCAGGCCGTCTGCAGTATCAGCAAGCCCGTCAACATGAAGACCGCGCGTCAGTAAAAAACTTAAAATCAAAGCTGCCAGTGCTGCCGGGGCAGGAGGGAAAAAAAGCAGTAACACCGATGCAGAACCAGCTAAAAGCATGCCCAGGAATGCACCTGCAAGGGGGAAGAAAACCGCTGAATTTGAAAACACACTGCCATCAGAGTCAAAACGGACAAAAGGCAGCGGTATAATAGTTAAAAAGGAAAGGGCACGCAGAAAATTTTTCAAAAAGGCAGAGCCTCCCAGGTCCTTATAAAGTAATGCAGTAAAAGCATGCAGAAAAAAGCAAGGTTTGATGTTCGGCGAAACAAGGCCAGCCCTCTTGTTAGATCACTGCACTGCGGTTCTCTCCCGGCCGAATTAATTACCGGTCTGAAAAGCCTTTTACCACGATAAAAATCAATGCCACCGAAACTTATGCCGAGCACCCCTGCTGCCGCTGCCTCAGGCCAGGCACTATTGGGACTCTGATGCTTTAGGCGATCTTCGATCAACACTTGCCAGCCGATTCGCCCTCTGCGCCAAAATGGACCGGCCAGTATAATTAAAAACGCTGTAAGGCGGGCGGGTATAAAATTTAAAAAATCATCGATTTTTGCGGCAAAAAATCCTAAATCACCATATTCTTCGTTTCTATAACCGATCATGGAATCCAGGGTGTTGACAGCCTTATAAATGACTGCGCCCACCGGCCCTCCAACAGCTGCAAAAAACAGGGGGGCAACAAATCCGTCAGCGCTGTTTTCAAAAAGGCTCTCAAGGGCCGCCCTGGAAACGCCGCTTTCGTTCAGGTTTAAGGTATCGCGGCTAACCAGCAAAGATACGCTTGTCCGTGCCTGATCAAGCTTACCCGCCTTTAGATTATGTTCAACCTCCGCGACATGGTTGCGCAAGTCGCCTCCGGCTAAAACTGCAAATAAAATATAAATTTCAAGCAGCAGACCAAGCCCCATGTGCAGCTGATATGCCTGTGCCAATAAAAATGCAGCTACAACAGCTGAACCACCGGAGACAATGATGACAATTAATAAACCAGAGGCTTTAAGGCCTTGCGGTGAAAAGAAAAATATACGCACCGCTTTTTCCATTAAAGAAATAAACCTGCCGATCAGGCGAACCGGATGCGGAAAGCGGCGTGGATCACCGATCAAACTATCAAAAAAATAGGCCGCTGACAGTGCGATTAATGCCAGATTAATCCGATTCATCTATTTAATGCGCTGTGGAATTCCACAGACTACCATCCATACCTGATCGGCATACGCCGCCAGGATCTGGTTGGCCCTGCCTGAAAGATCACGAAAAACACGGGCCAGGGGATAACTGGGTACCACACCCATCCCTACTTCATTTGTCACCACAAGGATATTTGAAGAACACCCACTAATTGTTCCACCTAATAACTTAATATAGTCCAGGGTGCGTTCACCTGCAGCTTCAAGAAGTTTTTCATCGACAAAAATTTCTTCGCCCTCTCTCACTGCTCCATGACGATCAAGATCATCCAGGATACGGTTGCTTAAAAGCAGGGTCAGACAGTCAATTAAAACCAGCTTGTCTACAGAGTTTTCTTTTTTAAGGACCAGGTGAGGTTCCAACGGTTCCTCGATTGTTCTCACGTTTGCAGGTCGCCTGCTCTGATGACAGGCAACCCGTTCCCGCATCTCTTCATCTTCAACCCGGGCTGTTGCCAGGTATATAAACTCTTTTCCGCTCTTTTCAGCAAGTTTCTCAGCAAAAGAGCTTTTTCCACTGCGTACTCCCCCGGTTATTAAAACGAGGCTGCCCGAACTGCATATAATCTCATTAACCATTTCTTAATCCTCCATTTGGAAACAAGGCTGCCGGTATATCCTCAAAACTTTTTAATGTTACAGCACCTTCCTCGACCAGATGCTTGAGGAACGCCAGGGCTTTGCCGCTGTAATCACGATTCTGAACACCTTCCAGGTCAATAATATAAACCGGTTTACCTTCTTTCAAAACAGTTTCCACTTCGGCAACAACAGGCAGGTTTCCTTCACCAAATGGTATCGGCGGTACAATGACCGCCTCTGCACTGCGCATTAGTTTTAAATGATCTTTCCTGTGCTCGCTGCTCATTTTAGTGAAGGGGGGAACTATAATTACCGGAAACCCATTAAAGTGAGCAAACCGACAACTGCTGTCCTGTTCTGAAACCGGTCCCACGGAGAGGCGGTAACCTTTTTGATTGAGCAGTTCCAGTGTGGGAAGAGCTTCTTCTCCTCCGCCAATTACATGCACCGCCGGTCCGCCGTTTTTACGATTATCGCAGGGGCTCCCCCTGACCACGCTGACCTGTAGAACACCGTGCAGGGGATGACGGAAGGTTGAAGCAGGCACTCCGTAAGAATTCTGTATGTTTTCAGCAGTAATGACCTCTTCAGCCCGGCCGACAGCCAGAACCCTGCCGCCTGAAAGCAAAATAAAACGGTTGAAATGATGCACCGCCAGGTTTATATCATGTATAGCAGCAATTACCGTTATACCCTGTTCACGATTAAGACGGGCGGCCAGTTCGAGCAGCATGGATTGGTAGCCTATGTCAAGATTTGCCGTCGGTTCATCTAATATTAGTGCTTCCGGCTGCTGGCAAACTGCCCTTGCAATAATCACCCTCTGTTTCTCCCCGCCACTTAAAGCGGCAATTGAACGATTAGACAGGTGTGATACGCCGGTCATCTCCATCGAACGTTTAACTATATCCCTGTCCTGCTGTTCCTCTTTTTGAAAGCGTTTCAAATATGGAAAGCGACCCATCATCACAATCTCTTCTACTGTAAAATCGAAATCAGCAGTCGTTTCCTGGGGCACTACAGCCATCTGGCGGGCAGCCTCTTTACTGTTAAACTGCCTTAGCTCACGGCCGTCAAGCAAAATATTGCCACCAGTCGGCTGCAGGATACGGCTGATACAACGCAAGAGGGTAGATTTGCCGGCACCATTTGCTCCAAGAAGGGCTACCAGATCACCACGCTGTACTTTAAACTCTGTGCCATCCAGAACCGGATGGGTATCATAAGTTAATTTTAAATCGTGAACATCGATATTTAAACCCATCTGTCCTATCCTCCCCCGCCGAAGTAACGCAGTTTCCTGCGTTTTTTTAACAGGTAAACAAACATGGGTGCCCCAATCAGGGCGGTAATGATACCGACCGGAAGTTCCGAAGGGGCAATTACAATCCTGGCCAGGGTATCAGTAGCTATCAGCAAAGAAGCCCCAAGCAGAGCCGAAGCGGGAATCAGGAAGCGATGATCAGGCCCGGCAACCAGTCGCACAAAATGCGGAACGACCAAGCCGACAAAACCTATAATCCCACTGGTTGACACAGCCGCCGCAACTAACAATGAGGCACCCACCAGTAAAATCTTTTTGACCACTTCCGTATTGACGCCTAAATGGCTCGCTGTTTCTTCTCCAAGCAGCATTGCATTCAGTTCACGAGAGAAAAGGCTGACACAAATATAACCGGTCAGGGCATAGGGAACCATTACAACAACCTGCTGCCATGTGGCACCACCCAGGCCGCCCATCATCCAGAAAATAACCATATGCAGTTTCTCCCCGGCAAAGTAAGTAAGTAGTGATACAAGGGCAGAAAGAAATGCACTGACGGCAATTCCGGCTAACAGCAGGGTCATAACAGGTACAGCCCTGCCCACCCGGGCCATGCTGTAAACAATGATCATAGTCGAAATCCCGCCGGCAAAAGCAAATAGCGGGACCGCACCAAATCCTCCCAGGGTCAGGCTGAAACCTCCCAGCATGGCAAAAACAGCCCCCAGGGCAGCTCCGGAAGATATCCCAATCACATAAGGATCGGCCATGGGGTTACGGAAAAGTCCCTGGAAAACCGCTCCGGCAACGGCAAGCGAGCTTCCCACCGCTGCCGCCAATAAAACCCGGGGGGCACGGATCTGCAGTATAATATCCCGGTAAACCGGTGCAATTTCCACTGCAGTCCGCGGTTCGTAAAAAGGTAGGGCATCAAAAAGAATAGTAAATACGCTTCTCCACCCTATCGCAACCGCACCCCAAACCATTGCGCTAATAAGCAAGAAACAAAGCATTGCCATCAGGACAACCATGAAAAGCGGCTTCGTAATCCCTGAGGCGCCGGTTATTTTTGGTTTTATTCCTAATTCAATCGACGTTTTGATTAACCTCACTTACCCATATTCTGAGTTCAGGGTGTAACCAATCTAAAATAGCTCCGGATAAAAAATTCTCGCCGCCTCTTCAACCGCTTCGACAACACGCGGACCCGGACGGGCAAAGGTATCATCAGATGCGGCATAGACTCTGCTTTCCTGAACGGCCGGCACACTTTCCCAACCGGGCCGACTTGTCATACCTTCGAGGACAAAATCGGCTGTACCATGGTAATCGGGAAAGAGGATAATGTGGGGCTGCCTTTCCGCAACCACTTCGGCACTGATCTGCGGATAATTTTCATCGAGATCACCGAAGATATTAACCCCTCCGGCCAGCGATATTATTTCATTAATAAATGCGCCCCGGCCTGCACTCATCAGCGGGTCCGAATAGACCTCGTAATAAACACGAACTTTATCATCGTTATCAATATCACCCACAACAGCTTCAACAGCCTGAATCCTCGCCTGCATCGAAGCAATCAACGCCTCACCGTTAGCTGAAACACCGGTAACTTCAGCGACAAGAGACATGCTGGCATAAAGTTCCGCCAGCGAAGATGACTCAACCACCAAAACAGGTATACCCAAAGCTTCGAGCCTCGGCACCTCTTCTTCATGTATCGTTGAAGCCAGGATCATATCCGGTTCGAGTTCGACAATCTTCTCGATACTGGGGGTGGAAAAACCGCCAATAATATCTTTTTCGAGTGCTTCCGGAGGATAATTACAAAACTCGGTTACACCAACAATACGGTCACCGAGCCCCAGGGCAAAAGCCACTTCCGTATTGCTCGGAGAAAGCGAGATAATCCTTTGTGGGATTCCTTCTATTATAACTTCCCTTCCCATCTGGTCTGTAACAACAACAGTACCATCTGCTTCTGCGGATTCATCCGTTCCACCTGTTTCAACAACTTCAGTCTCTTCGTCAACTTCAAACGTACCTTCGTCCGGACCACACCCGGCAAGAAGCAGCAGACAGACTAGCGTGCTCAGCAGAACAAACAACAAACTTTTTTTCATCTTTTACCTCTCCTGTCTTAGGTTAATTTAGTTCCGCCCCTTACCGGTGAAAACCGAAGTTTTATCTTAATACAAAAAAACCACGGCAAAACGTGGTTTTTACCCCGCATTACCCTTTCACCCGAAGGGGATAAGCGCGCTGTCAGGCAGGTCTCCTGGCTCGTGTTCACTGCACCCCCTGCCTTCCCGGTTCTTTCAAACCAGTGGCTCTAAGGAGGCAACTCCCACTTACAGTGGCGGGACCGCGCCGGAATTTAACCGGCTTCCCTTTTCAGTCAATTGACACCTGACAAGCTCTTATTTGATTGTCTCAGATATTATAGCATGCTATTAATGGATTGTCGACCTGAATGAAGGGCCAACTGTTATACAAATTAGCAATTTTTCAGGCTAAATTCTTTGAGAAACTTTAATTTTATTAATTTCATCCGCATGAGCCATAATCGGTTCTTTCAAAACTCCAAGGTTGGCAAGGGTGAAAATTACCAGGGCAGCCCAGATTAAACAGAAGCTGAGAAAGTGATAAAATGAAAAGTATTCTTTAAAGATAACAACTCCTAAAAAGAGATTAATCGAAGGGGCTATGTATTGTAAAAACCCCATCATTGAAAAGGTCGTATTTTCAATTCCTTTCGCATATAAAAATAAGGGGATTGCGGTGATAATACCAGTACCGGCCAGGATTATTATTGTCAAAGTCGGGGCCGTATTCATTGCCCCTGCGCCATTTAGCTCTAAATTAATTATAAAGGTCAGGGCGATAGGCAGGACGATAAAGGTCTCCAAAACCAGGCCGGCAACAGGATCAATCTTGATCATTTTTTTAATTAAGCCGTAAAGGGCAAATGTAGCGGCAAGAAACAAGGCTATCCAGGGGATCCTTCCATACTGTACAGTTATAAGCAGCACACCCGAAGCTGCCAGAATCAACGCCGCAAGCTGCCACCGGCTTAGCTTCTCTTTTAAAACAACCACTCCGAGAAGGACTACGACCAGGGGGTTTATAAAATAACCCATACTGGCCTCAATGACATGATTTGTGTTTATAGCAAAAATATAAACAAACCAGTTTATGCTTATTATAAATCCACAGCAGAAAATTAATAACAGCTTTTTTTTATTATTCAGAACTGAACCCAGGGCTTTCCATCCACCCGTAAACATAACAATCAAAGTAACAAAAATAAAAGACCATAAAATTCGATGGGCAAGAATTTCCAGGGCGGGAATTATCTGCAGAAGTTTCCAGTAAAGCGGCAGCACCCCCCATGCCGTGTAAGCTGCAATCCCAAAGAAGATGCCCGCTTTATTTTGATCTATGCCTTTTACTGTAATTCTCATTCAGATACTCCTTAAAAAAATAAGCCAAAAGATAACTATAGCTTATTACTTCAATTGCAGATTGGCAAGGAATTTTATTGGTTAACTTCTGCATTCGGGGCATTCTTCTTGTTTACCCTGATTGCCGGCTCTGAACCTCCGGCGGCGGCAGTGTGGACAGATCGCTTCACCTTCAAGGGCATAGGGACCACCGTGTATACGCAAAGCTTTACCCTCTATAATTGCCCGGGTCATTTTTTCACGAGCTGAAACGAGGATGCGCTGCAGGGTACTCTGGGCTATATTCATCCTGGCGGCACAATCATGCTGCTCAAGCTTTTCAATATCTTTCAAGCGCAGCGCTTCCACCTCATCTACGGTGAGTACGATCTCATCGAGCAAAGGCATGGGAATACCTGTTGGTTTAAAATAAGTATATCTGGGCATTGCGCTAATCCGGCGCGGCTTAAATGGACGGGGCATAATTTAAACTCCTCTAAACTTATTGTATGATTCATTTATTCTAACAAAATGGGTTAATAAATACAACTAATTTTACACTAACAGAAAGACTTAAAAGAGTTCCAAATTTGACCGATCCGCCTGGAAAGTGGTCCGTTGCTATATTCAACCAGCGGTATTCCCCTGACCATTGCTTCAACAAAATCCCTGTTAAATGGAATCTTGCCGACGACAGCAATTTCTTCTTCCTGACAATACTTTTCAATGGCACCGGATTGAACTTTGCCCAGATCAAAACGATTTATACACACTGCCGCTTTTACCCCAAAATGCTTACAAACGGCCAGGACCCTTTCCAGGTCATGAATTCCTGAAACTGTCGGCTCCGTTACGATCAAAGCAGCATCGACTCCGGAAAGTGATGCAATTACAGGGCAGCCAATCCCGGGAGGGCCATCGATAATCAGGTACTCTTTGCACTTTGCTTCCGCTATCTCCTGGGCCTTATTGCGGATTGTCGTAACCAGCTTGCCTGAATTTTCTTCGGCAATTCCTAAACGGGCATGCACCAGGATTCCATAAGGAGTTTCAGAAACAAACCATCTGCCTGATAACCTTTCCTGCAGATGCACCGCATTATGAGGACAGGCATAGAAACAAAATCCACATCCCTCGCAGGATACAGGATTGACAATGTAATCCTCAGATATTGCCGAAAAGCGGCACAATTCCCGGCACAGGCCGCAGTTTTCACAATTTCCAGGATCGATCACGGCAACCTTAGATGCCCGGAAATCATATTCTTCGACCAGTATGGGATTTGTAATTAAACTAAGGTTTGCTGCATCGACATCTCCATCTACCAGGACCGCTTCTTGATCAGCAAGTGCTGCAAAACAGCCTACGAGTGATGTCTTACCTGTGCCACCCTTACCGCTTATGACAGTCATTTTTTTGATCATTCCAGAGGCTCCTTCTGCAGCTCAATAATACGATCAAATAGATCACGAAACAGTATTCGCCATGCGGGCAGGTGTAATACAACTGGTTCTCCCCGGGCATACAATCTGGCCAGGTTTTTATCCCAGGGTATTTTCTGCAGCACCGGAAGGGTGTTTTTTCGGCAATATTCCTCCACCCCACCATCACCGATATCACAACGGTTAATAATAACCCCTGCCGGAATACCCAGCTTTGAAACCATCTGAAAAGCAAGATCAAGGTCATTTAAACCAAATGGAGTCGGTTCGGTCACCAGGAGGCAAAAATCGCTCCCGTTTACAGCGGTTACAACCGGGCATGATGTTCCCGGCGGGGCATCAATGATCGTAATAGCTTCAGGCATACCCAGCCGCCTGACCGCATTAATCAATGGCGGTGACATTGCCTCTCCCGGATTTAAACGACCATGGGTAAAAATCATGCCGTAAGCTGTGCCGCTTTCGATAATACCAATCGAACGTTTGAATTCTGTTATTGCTTTTTCAGGGCACAGATAAGCACAACTGCCACAGCCATGACAGAGCTCAGGTAAAACCATAACCTGATCCTGAAATACAGCCAGGGCATTAAAAGCACAAAC
The DNA here is from genome assembly GCA_051748565.1 of Bacillota bacterium. GTDB lineage: Bacteria > Bacillota > Dethiobacteria > DTU022 > DTU022 > SKPH01. The sequence continues at coordinate 15,077 of JBNJHN010000046.1, forward strand.
TTCTGCACAACGACCGCAAAAATTACATTTTTCAAGGTTTATAGAAGGCACCGGGATCCCGACATATGCTTTATCGCTAAATTCGGGTTTTAAAAAAAGATGGGCGTTCGGTTCTTCCACATCGCAGTCGAGGAATTGGATATTTTGTTGTTCCAGGGCCAGGGCCAGATTAATCGCCACGGTAGTTTTCCCGGTGCCACCCTTACCGCTGGCAATCGCCAGGTTAATCATCCGATCGCCCCTATTCTATTCCAGTTCGGCCATCCGCTGCTCCATATCAGCCAGTTCAGCCTTTAAGTGCTCTGTCTGCTCTTTTAAAAAAGTTTTCTCATCTTCGGGGCCGACCCAGGCCGGTCCATAATACGGTACGGGAGCGCCATAAAACCAGCGGCAGTGTCCCCTTCCGGGACCCCATCCGACGCCACGGCCATACCCGCCACCTCTGAAACCGCCAAATCGTGGTGCGAAGCCCCGGCAGGGGCCAAATCCACCTCCGGTTCCGGGACCTCTGCCCAACGGACCCGTTTTGTCAAAACCAGGCATGTTAAAAACCTCCTTCCCTTAAATTTTTTATTTTTTATTAACCACAGCTATGATCACCATGTGGATGTTCACAACTGCTGACACCATTCCGGAGTTCTCCTGACAGGTACGCTTCTATAACTTCACTGACCGGACCTGAAATACCTACATAGGTTTCAATGCCTTCCCCTTCAAACAAAGACTGGGCCCTTGGCCCCATTCCTCCCGCAATGATACATTTTACACCCATGTCAGCAAGGTAGACAGGCAAAAATCCTGGTTCGTGACCTGGGTTGGGAATAATCTTTACTTCACCGATTGAACCTTCGGCAAGCTTGAAAAGGGAATATTCGGGGCAGCGTCCAAAATGCTGAGCTACCATGCTACCATCAGTTGCTACAGCAATAATCATTGATTCCAGCCCCCCTTCCTGCCTCTCATCCCCGAGTGGGATGAAACTGTTGCTTCGGAGACAGGAGTCAGTTTGCCATCCATGAATTTTTGCATGGTAGTTTCAACTGTTCCTGCCACACCGCTATAGACCTTTATCTTTGCTGCTTCGAGAGCAGCTGCCGCGTTGGGTCCAACATTGCCCAGGGCCACTGCATCGACATCAAGTCCGGCTAAAAGCTGGGCAGCCTGCGGACCTGCACCGCCTGCCGCTTCAGCACTCACATTAT
>JBNJHN010000047.1:0-13515 GCA_051748565.1 Bacillota bacterium
TTGGCCGATATCTATACTATTATAGAAAAGTTTGAGGCAGCAGATAAATTGAAAATCGTTTTTTGTGGCGATCGCACCCAACCCGCACACTCACTGGGGTTGATCTGCTCTAAACTTGGACTTGAATTTGTGCACTGCAGCCCAAAAAAGTATGCTATTATGGATGATTATTCGGCTATATTCAATAAAAACAATCTTATTTCCGGCGGCAGCTATTATCACACTGATGATATCAATAAAGCCTGTAGAGGGGCCCAAGTAATTTATACAGACGTCTGGTGGTGGATCGGTCAGGAGCAGGAGGAAGAAGAAAGGAAAAAACTTTTTGCTCCTTACCAGGTTACACAGGAAATGCTGGCCAGGTGCGATAAAAATGTTGTTTTCATGCACTGTCTTCCCGCTATGCGTGGCGTAGAGGTAACAGACGAGGTGATGGACGGTCCTCATGCTGTGATCTATGATCAGGCTGAAAACCGTATCCATACTGAAAAAGCCCTGATGGTCTTATTAATGGCCTGAGCATAAAATGCAGGCTCCTATTGAAGTGAAATAACTGTATTTTTGGAGCTTCTTATTACCGGAAGCTCCTGCTTTTATTCCAGAATTATTAATATTTGCGGAAGGGGATTGCATGTTAATAAAGAATTATCACCATGATACTGCATGTCGCTTCCGGTTTTACATTAGTCCATGTTCATAACCAGGCAACGAGGAGACCAAAATGTCCGGATTAATGAGTATCCAACCAACTGCCCGGAATGTGGCCAAAGCAATTTCAGCGGCACTTTCCATTGAAGTGGAAATTGTAGATGATCAGCTTACTATAGTGGCCGGAACCGGTATTTACGAGGATAAGATTGGGCAAAAAGAAGAATTGGGTCAGGTTGAAAGTGACTTCTTGTATGCCCGTACATTGCGAACAGGCAAACCGCAGGTAGTTAAGGATCCGCCAAGCGATCCTGATTACGATCCCTCTTCATTGGAAGGCACAACATCGGAGTTGGGTGAAATCTGCAGCCCGATTAAACTGGAAAACCGGGTAATCGGAGTTATTGGCCTGGTTGCTTTTACTGTCCAGCAGAAAAAACAGCTCATGAGTAATACTGAGGCTGCTTTGCTTTTTCTGGATCATATGGCAGACCTGCTTGCTGCTAAAGTCTCCGAGAGCAAAACGATGGAAAGACTGACACTTCTATCCGGCGAACTGTCAACTGTTTTGGAAACGATCCATGAGGGAGCATTGGCTATCAATTCCGGGGGAATTGTCACACATTGTAATACTACGGCAGCAAAGTTGTTGAACTGTGATCGCTCAGCTATTTTGGGGAAAAATCTGGCAGATTTCTGGGATAATGCCCCTGCTTTTGAAGTAATTAAAACCGGTCGGGAATATATTGAAAAAGAAGAGTTTTATCAAACCAGGGGCCGGCAAAGCATGCATTTTATAGTATCAGTTCGCCCTATCCCCGGGAAGGAAAAACCAGATGGTGCTGTAATATCATTTCGTGATATTTCAGAAGCGCGGCGATTAATTAATGATTTAAGTTCAATCCCCATGGATTACACTTTTGACGATATTATTGGGGAATGTGAGGTTATCAGGCAGGTAAAGGAGCAGGCCTTCAGGGTAGCGGCTGGAAATTCTACAGTATTGATTACCGGAGAGAGCGGCACAGGAAAAGAAATTTTTGCACGGGCTATTCATAAGGCCAGTATGCGCGATAACGGGCCTTTTATCAGTGTGAACTGCGGGGCTATTCCTGAAGCACTTCTGGAAAGTGAACTTTTCGGCTATGAAGGAGGCGCTTTTACAGGTGCCAGAAAAGAAGGTAAGGTCGGTAAGTTTGAACTGGCTGACGGTGGGACTATTTTCCTCGATGAAATAGGTGAGATGCCCCTGCACTTGCAGGTAAAACTGCTGCATGTTCTACAGGACAGAGAAGTGGAGAGGGTTGGGGGATCAAAAAAAATCCCTGTTGATGTAAGAATTATTGCTGCTTCAAATCGGGATCTCGAATCGATGATGCAGGAAGGCAATTTTCGTAAAGATCTTTATTTTCGTTTAAGTGTTATCCCCTTGCATATTCCTCCCCTGAAAGCAAGAAGAGAAGATATTCCGGCTCTGGTCAAACGCTGTCTCGAAAAGTATGCGCCCATGTTAAATAAAGAGATTTACTCCATAGAACCTGATGCCATGGAATGCCTGCTTAATTATCACTGGCCGGGGAATGTCCGGGAGCTGGAAAATGCAGTTGAATATGCAGTTAATATGGCTTCCGGCAATACAGTAACCTTGAGCAGCCTGCCTCCCAGAATAAGGGAATTAGAGGTACCGAATTTCTATGTTGCTGATTTTCCCCTTAAGGACAGGGTCAGGGAATATGAGCGGCGGGTTTTACAGGAATATATTGAACGCTTCGGTAGTACCTACGAAGGGAAAAATTTAATAGCAGAGAAGCTGGAAATCAGTCGGGCAACTCTATACCGAAAATTGGCTGAACTAGGCCTCTCCGGCAAACTGAAGGAGGAATAAAATTGGCCCCTGCAGAGTGGAATTGGTACATTGAATATTCAAGCGATTATCATGGCTATCTTTACGCCATAAAAAAGTATCTTTTCAGTGGAGAAACTCCTTTCCAAAAGGTTGATATAGTTGACACCTTTACGTATGGCAGGTTGCTAATTATAGACGGTAAAACCCAGTCTGCCGAATTTGATGAACATATTTACCATGAGGCTCTGGTCCACCCGGCTGCAGTTATGCATGCTGAACCCAGGAAAATTTTGGTAATGGGTGGTGGGGAAGGAGCGGTTTTACGGGAGATATGCCGCTATAAAGAAGTAGAGCAGGTTGTCATGGTCGATATCGACAGCAAGGTAGTAGAAATGTGCATAGAACATCTTCCGGAGTGGCACCAGGGTAGTTTTGATGACAGCCGAGTTGAACTCCTGCACATGGATGCCCGCCGCTATCTTGAGGAAATCGATCGCAAATTTGATGTAATTTACAGCGATCTCACAGAACCGGCTGAAGAAGGGCCATCAAAACTGCTTTTTACCCGGGAATTCTACGATATGGCTAAAACTAAACTTAAGCCCGGCGGCATCCTTGTCGTACAGTCCGGGGGTTTCAGCCTCGACTACCTTAGCATACATGCAGCAATCAGAAACACTCTCGAGCTTTGCTTTAAAACAATAAGGTCTTATCATACATTTATTCCTTCGTTTGATTGTTCCTGGGGATATATTATTGCTTCTGAGGATGAAAGCCTTGTTCATTTAAACCGGAAAGAGGTTGACCAAAAAATAAAAGGCCTGGCAGGACAATTAAAATTTTATGATGGCGAAACTCATGAAGGTATGTTCTGTATCCCAAAAGATATCCGCAGGGCTCTGAGTGATGATCAGACCATTATAGAAGACGGTAAACCCGTAAATTTTTAGTAAGAAAGTTAAACTGACCGCCATCACTGAAAATTAAACAAGTTGTGTAAAGCCCTGCAGGTTAATATAAAAGATAAGTGTATCCTTCTGAAAACCAGTGTTCCACTGATTATAGTAATACGTGATAAGTAGTAAATTTCCGAACAGCTATTCGGCAAACCTTAGGACAATATAATTCTTATATATAAGAATTATATTGTATTGTTTGCTGCTTATCAGTTAAAATGTTTTAAGAAACCTTAATTCAGGTAACGAGTAGAAATAATATCTTTTGGAAAGACTTTAATCATAAAAACTATATAATAAACAATAAGTAAGCATTCTCTTTAATGATAGCCCCTTTTCATACTGTTAAACGGACGGTCGGGATCAGGATCTTGAACTGTTGGCACAAAATTTGCTATATAAATTTGCATTGATTTCTTTCTAATAAGGGGGTTTTGCTAAAAAAGTAAGACTATAATTTTTTTGTTATGTGGAATAGGTAAGCCTTGGGATCATATCAAAAAGGGGGATGATGTAATGAAAAAGGCTTTAATGTTTGCGGTTTTTGTATTTGTGCTGGTTCTTTCCGTTGGCCTGGTTGTCGGCTGTGGTCAGCCGGATGCAGGTCCTGATGAAGAAGTCAACTTTGATTTTCCCGAAAACAATGAAGTATCTGAAAAGGTCCTGGGTATTGTTATCATCCTGGCTGACAGACTGAATGAAGCTGATGGTTATTACGGAGACTTGCATGATGTGGTTGTTGCCAATGGTAACAGGCAGGGCCCGGAACATGATGAACTTTATGAAATATTCAACGGAATGCTTTATGAAACCGGTGCAACCTATGTTTATAGCTTAATTGAAGGCGATGACGATGATGCCCTTATCATTGTAGATGGGGCAGAGCCGGAGGATATGGACCCATACGGGTATGCATATCCCATGGAACCGCAAATGGAAACAGCTTTTGCCGGCACACCGGCAGTGGCTTTACACACCTGGATGGACGATTATGGTTACGGTGTGCAGAAGTCTGCTTTTGCTCCGGTTTTTAATTCCGCCGGGGAAGTAGCTTTCATCCTGGGTGTAGATTATCCGGCGCCTGAACTTGAACCTTTTCCTGAAATCCTTGATGAGTAAACCGGGATTGTTATTAACGATTAATAAAACGGAGAGCCAATTTGGCTCTCCGTTTTATTATATGACTTTTACTAAATATTGCTCAGCAGGCTTCAGGCTCTCTCTTCAATTTTTACCATCATACCGTAAGCGGGTAGTTTTTCCACAAAAGGCTCCGGGTCAAGTGCTTCGGGCGGCATTGCACCCCTTGTTTTAATGATCCCCTCGGCCAGAAGATCAGCTGCCAGGGCAGCCGGAATACCGGTTTGGAACGAGGTGCCCTGTTCCTGCATTTTACGGTAAGCATCCTCATGGCTGACCGTGTTATACATAAAGCGGGCGATTTTTGCACCATTCTTGTAACCCCGGACCAGGGTGCCGACGCAGACATGCCCCTTTATTTTTCCGGCCAGGTCGGTCGGGCGCGGAAGCAGAGCTGTAACGACATCGCGGGGAACAACGGGCACACCATTAACGTCAATCGGTTTGTCACTATCCAGGCCTATGGTTCGTAAAACATCCATCATTGTTACCAGTTCATCGGCCAGCCCGTAGCCAAAATTGCAATTTTTCAGGCCCTCCTTATTGATATAACGGGGCAGAGTCCAGGCCTCTTCGTGAGATACCCCGTAAACTTTAACCCTGCCGACGGGTTCGGGAAAATCAAATTCATCGATTACCTGAAGCGGCTCTTTGGTTATATATTTGCCGTCTTCATAATACAGGGGAGGTTCCGAAGCGCACTCGTCGATGAAAGTATCGGGTGAAAAATAAAGGGCCAGTTTATGGCCTTCCACATAAGATACATCTGCATCCCTGACCAGAATGTCTTCAACTCTGTCCATGCGGTCGGCCAGATAACGGGCAAAAATGTTACTGCAGCCCGGATCTATACCAATACCGCATAGAGCTAACAGGCCGGCTTCCCTGAACCGGCTGTCCAGGGCAAACTGCTGTGATATATCAATTTTGCCGGGAAGGTTAATGATCGTATCACAGGCCAGGTCCATGTAGTGACTCTTCCCTGCCAGGCAGGCTTCCATAACAATCAGGTTGAACCGCGGGATTGTGGCATTAACCAGAACATCAACCTCAGCGGCCAGTTTTTTCACCTGCTCCGGGTTTGATGCGTCAACAATATCCCCCCTGAAATTTTCACGATCGATTACAGAAAGCAAATCATCAACAATCACTTTTTCTAAATCTGCACATACTACTTCGGAAAATTTATTGGTTTTAGAGGCCGACTTGGCGATAACTCTGCCGACACCGCCCAGGCCTAATATAGCAAGTTTCATTTTGTCCCTCCATAATAATTATAAAAACTAAGACCGGTCAGGTGAGAATAACCGCATAATCTCAATTTTAAGAATAAAGCTATGACATTTCTTATTGTTAAGATGTTTAAGAAAGGCTTTTAGTATAGTTTTAAGTAAATTGATCTTTCCGGGCATATAACATCTTTATAAATCCCCCCTGGTTATTATCGTGATCTTTTAACTTATAAAGCAAAAATTATGCCAAGATGCACTAAACTACCCTGACCGTGCTGAGCCGTGCTGATTGTTTGTTTCAAAATGTTGGCATAATAGTTGCTAGTTATTATTTATTATTACTTGACAGCAATAACAAACTTGTAAAAGGGGGTTTATTTGTGGAATCAGAAGCGATGTTTGGTAGTATTGCAAACTGGATTTATCTGGGCCTGGCGGCTTATTTAGTATTGGTTGTCGCCATTGGACTATATTTTTCTCGCGGTATTAAGGAATGTGACGACCATGTTCTGGGCGGTCGGGATATTTCTTTCGTCTACCTGGTTGGATCTACGGCGGCGACCTGGTTGTGTGCCGGGGCGATCCTGGGCGCTGCCGGGTATGCCTACATGTTTGGTTTCCAGGGAACAATTTACGACCCCTGGGCGCCGGCCCTGACTCTTGTTTTGGCCGGAATCTTCTTCGTTTACCGCCTGCGGCAGGCCGGCTATACCTCGGTTGTTGATTTTTATGATAACCGCTACGGGAAAAGAATGAGTATTTTATATATGATAATTCAGATAATCGGGACCATGGCCTGGCTGGCCGGCCAGATGGTTGCAGCCGGTGTGCTGGTTCAGGTTACCACCGGTTTCAGCTTTGCTGTATCGGTCATCATAGGCACAATTGCGGTTATTATTCTTACCTATACCGGTGGCCTTAAGGCTCTCTCGAGGCTTGATACAATGAACACGGTATTGATCATTATCGCCCTGGTTATTCTATTCCCCGCGGTGATCAGGGGGATTGGCGGTTGGGAATACTTTGTCAATAATGCCCGGGTATGGGACAATTTGCCACCTTTTTCAATGTTTCCGGTTCCTGATGCCCGCGGTTTTCTTTACTATGTTGGCTTGTTCGGTTTTATATCCTATCTTGCTGCCTGGCTCGGGGTAGGTCTGGGGGATTTGAGCTGTGCCATTTTGATGCAGCGTGCCCTTGCGGCCAGAACCGCCAGAACAGCTTCCGGCGGCTTCATTACCGCAGGTGTGCTTTACCTGGCCATCGCCTTGATCCCGGTTATGATCGGGATAGCTGTTTTTACTCACGGTTACAGGATCGCCACTCCTGCAGACAATGAACAGGTTTTACTATGGGCGGCGCAAAACTTTATGCCTGAATGGTTTGGAGTGTTTTTCATTGTAGCGATTGCCGGTGCGATTATTTCTACCGCCGGGGATTCTACTTTAATCAATGCCACCCTCCTCGGACACAATGTCTACCGTTATTTCAGGCCAAATGCAACCAGCGTTGATACGCTGAAAGCAGTGCGTGTCTTCATACCGATTACTGCGATAATCTGCATGATTATAGCAATAATTTTCCCGTCACTTTACAAGCTTATTGTATTTGCCGGTGCTGTAGGTTTGCCGACAGTAGTACCGGCGTATGTTGCCGGCCTGTTCTGGAAAAAAGCCAACCTTACGGGCGCTGTTTCTTCATTCTTTGCCGGACTTGCGGCATGGGCTATCGGTTTCTTCTGGGCCTTACCCTTTACAATCGAAGCCAACTGGTACATGGTTGATTATGAGGTATGGTACTGGGTAGATGAAGGTATTTGGGATGCCCTGTTCTTTGCCGCTATTCCGGCAGCTGTTGTTTGTGTCATTACCCTGATTATCGTATCTTTGAGAACTCAGAAGTCAGATCCGCCGAAGCCAATGCTTTCCGCTAAGGGTGAAAGCATGGAAGATAAACCCATGTTCTTCTGGTCAAAGAGTAAAGAAGGTTCGACTGGAAATAAAGAGGAGAGTGTTTAGATAAATAGTGACGTAATAACGGGGACGGTTTTTTACCTGATCCTTCAGGTTTATCGGTTATAAAAAAAAACGACACCCTGATTCTTGAATTGAAACGTGGTCAGGAATCGCTCAAGACGGTGTAGCCGGTCTTAACGTTTAAATGAATCTTTTAGTGATTTGTAGAAGCCGTCCGGGTTATGACAGCCCGGATGGCATTTTTTATGCCCGAAATTAGAATAATTATATATGGCTGATTTACGATACTTTTAATCGCAACAATTTTAACGATTGTTTTGAAAAAAAGATTGAAAATATAATTATAGAGGAGTATATTGATCTTAGATGGACTGGGTATATATTCAAAATGCCAAGGAGGATTACTGTTGTGGAAGATGGAGCAATGTTCGGTCATATTTCAAGCTGGATTTACGCAGGTTTGGCCGTTTACCTGGTTATTGTTATTGCTATTGGAATTTATTTTTCCCGCGGCATTAAAGAATGTGATGATCACGTAGTGGGGGGGCGTGATATTTCATTCGTCTACCTTGTCGGTTCTACAGTGGCGACCTGGCTTTGTGCCGGAGCGATCCTGGGCGCAGCAGGATATTCCTACATGTTTGGTTTTCAGGGAACAATATATGATCCCTGGGCGCCGGCTTTGACCCTTGTTTTAGCCGGAGTTTTCTTCGTATACCGTCTTCGGCAGGCCGGTTATACCTCGGTTGTCGATTTTTACGACAACCGGTATGGTAAGCAGATGAGTGTCTTATTTATGATTATTCAGATCATTGGGACCATGTCCTGGCTGGCCGGGCAGATGGTTGCCGCCGGGGTTTTGGTCCAGGTGACAACCGGCTTCAGTTTTGCAATATCAGTTATTATCGGCACACTGGTGATCATTATTGTTACTTACAGCGGCGGTTTGAAAGCGCTTTCAAGGCTTGACACAATGAACACAGTATTGATCATTTCTGCCCTGGTTATTTTACTCCCGGCAGTAATCAAGGGTTTAGGAGGTTGGGATTTTTTCATCAACAATGCCAGGGTCTGGGATAAACTGCCTCCCTTTGCATTGCTGCCGGTTCCAGATGCACGCGGATTCCTCTATTATGTCGGTTTATTTGGTTTTGTTTCCTACCTTGCTGCCTGGCTTGGTGTGGGACTGGGGGATTTAAGCTGTGCTATTTTAATGCAGCGTGCTCTGGCGGCCAGGACTGCCAAAACAGCTTCCGGAGGTTTTATTGTCTCCGGTTTTCTTTACCTGGCCATTGCCATGATCCCGGTTTTAATCGGGATCGCTGTTTTTACCTACGGGTTCAGGTTGGCAAGCCCTGCCGAAAATGAGAAGGTTTTAATCTGGGCTGCCCAGAATTTTATGCCCGACTGGTTTGCCGTTCTTTTTATTGTAATGGTTGCAGGAGCCATTATCTCGACAGCAGGCGACAGTGTTTTAATCAATTCAACTTTGCTTGGGCATAACGTCTATCGCTATTTCAGGCCGAAGGCAACTAATGTTGATACGCTTAAAGCGGTGCGTATTGCTATTCCGGTAACTGCTATAATCTGCATGATTATAGCCCTAGCGTTTCCATCGTTATATAAGCTGATCGTCTTTGCCGGCTGCATCGGCTTGCCAACAGTAGTGCCGGCTTATGTTGCCGGCCTTTTTTGGAAAAAGGCTAACCTTAAAGGCGCTGTTTCCTCCTTCTTTGCAGGAGTTGCAGCCTGGGTTATCGGTTTCGTATGGGCTCTGCCGTTTACACTCGAGTCTAATTGGTACATGGTTAATTTCGAAATATGGTACTGGGTAGACGAAGGAATCTGGGATGCCCTTTTCTTTGCCACAATACCGGCTGTAATTGTCTGCGTCATTACCCTTATTGTAGTGTCTTTAAAAACCCAGCAATCGGATCCGGCCAAGCCCATGTTAAATGCCCAGGGCGAAAGCATGGAAGATAAACCAATGTTCTTTTGGTCGAAGAAAAAAGAAGATCGGGATCAGCAAAAAAATGAAATTGCCTAGCTGCATACCTTTCTTTATATTATGAGGCAAGATCCTCGATTATGATCGAGATACCATAATCGGGCAACCTTTCAACAAATGGTTTCGGGTCGAAAGCTTCCGGGGGTAGAACTCCTGTCGCTTCAGCCAAACCTTCAGCTATCAAATCAGCCATCAAAGCGGCTGGTATTCCGGTTTGGTAAGAAGTGCCCTGTTCTCCCAGCAGGTCGTAAGCTTCTTCATGTTTGACATGGTTGTACATGAACTTCTCAACCCTTTTTCCATCCCTTGTTCCTTTTACTATTGTGCCGACACACACCGAACCGGTAAGTTTTCCAGCCAGGTCCGCCGGTTCGGGCAGTAATGCCGTAACGACATCCCTCGGGGCAATTTGCTGTCCTTTAACCGTGATTGGGTCGGGACTGTCCAGCCCGATCATACTGATTGTCCGTAAGAAATCAATGAAATCATCAGGCAGCCCGTATTTAAAGTTGCATCTCTTCAGGCCTTTTGAATTTAAATATCTTGGTATGGTCCAGACCTCTTCATGAAAAACTGCATATACCTTTCTTTCACCGATAGGAAATGGAAAGGTAAAGTATTCAATATCGGCGGGATCAAGAGCCTTGCCGGTAATAAATTTTCCGCCTTCATAAAGAAGAGGAGGTTGGAGGCATTCATCGATTGCCGTGTCCGGGGAAAACGATAAAGCTATTTTATAGCCTTCCAGTTCGGAAGCATCGCCGTCCCTGACCAAAATTTCTTCAACCGTATCCATCTGGTCGAATAGGTAACGGGCAAAGATATTTGTACAACCGGGGTCGATGCCCATACCCGCGCAAACGGCAAGCAGGCCGGCTTCCTTAAAGGTGTTATCCAGCTTGTATTGCTGGGTTATATCGACCCGCCCGGGCGTTTTATGCATGCTTTCAGTGGCCAGATCAATATAGTGGCAGTTTGCTTTAAGGCAGGCGTTCATTATTATCAGGTTAAAACGGGGGATAGTGGCATTAATTACCAGGTCGACCTTACCTGCCGCCTTTTGGACAGCGTCAGGGTTTCCGGCATCGAGCAATTCACCTTTGAAGCGGTCATTTTTTATATAGTTAAGCAACTTCTGAATCGGTTCTTTCCTCAGATCGGCACAAAACACCTCTTCGAACCTGTTGGTCCTGGCCAGTGATTTGGCAATTACACTTCCCACACCGCCCATACCGATAACCATCGTTTTCATAAATATCCTCTCCAGTTTGTATTAGATAGATTCAGCAGCAAGCTGAAGTTGCCTCATGATCTTTTACATGCAAGTATGATGCCAGTTAAAAAGGGATATTAATTGAATAGCAGGGAAAGCAGAGCAGCAGCAACCATGGTCAGACCTGTAAGCTGGTAAACCTGGATAGTTTTAATATTTGCTTCTATAAGTTCAGGGATATTGTCGAAATGCCTGCGGGCGACTATAACAGCCTTATAAGCCAGTGGCAGGCCAATAAAAGGCAGCAGCCAGAAAATATTTAAGGTGAAAACGGTCAACACCAGGAGGGAGATATAGGCAAGGCCAAAAAGAAGGGCGTATATGTTGACCCCTTTTTCTTTGCCGAGTCGGACAACACCGTTCATTTTCCCGCCCTTTAAATCGGCTTCGTAGTCAGGGTACTGGTTAATCCAGAGCACATTCGCAATAATAAAGCCTAAGGGAAGGGAAGTGAGAATTACCTCGATATTAACAGTGTGGGTCTGCACCAGATAGGTTCCCACTGTGATCAGCGGCCCGAAAGTAAACCCTACAACCAGTTCTCCTAAACCGCGGTAGGCGAATTTTAAAGGAGGCAGGCTGTAGAAAAGGGCAAAGAAAACTCCGGCCAGACCGAACCATAAGACATTAAACTCACGGTTAAAAACAACAATCAAACCGAGCAGGCATCCGGCACTAATGGTTAGAATACCGATAAGCAGGTTTTCATGAAGGGACAATTTCCCGTCAATAATTGTTTTTTTGCCACCACTGAAAGGAGTCCGCTTATCAGGGGTGACAAATCGATCCACCCCACTTAGATAATCGATATATTCATTGATAGCATTTTTCCCGGTTTCCAGAAGGTAGATTGCAACAGCTCCGAACAGAAACCAGGTCCAGCTAAAACTGCCAGTATGAGCATATGCAACAGCGCCGCCTACCGCCATCGGTATGGTCGAAGCAATCCATATTTTGGGGTCGGCTACTTGCCAGAATCCATCCCACAAGCGCAAAAGACTTCTATTGCCAGACATCAGGATTCATCCTCATCTGAAAATCGATTTACTTTATGTCTAAAATCTGACAGTCACACTTACTGGCTTCCGGGTGAGGTCTCTTTTGTATTGTCCAGTCCAAAGGCTTTGTGAACCGCTCTGACTGCAAGCTCACCATATTTTTCCTCTATTACACAGGAAATTCGATATTCAGAGGTGCTGATCATTTCAATATTTATGTTTTCTGCCGATAGAGACTTGAACATACGTGCTGCAACGCCGGGGTTGGTTTTAATGCCGATACCTACGGCGGAGACTTTGACAATATTATTTGCAGCGAGCATCTCCAGGGCACCTATATCCTGGGCTACCCTGCTCACCAACTTTTTAGCTTTCTCCAGTTCAGTTGTCGGTATTGTGAAAGTAAAGTCAGCATAGCCGTCAATGCTTGCATTCTGGATAATCATGTCCACGTTAATAGCCGCATCGGCGAGTGGAGATAGAATTTTATATGCGATACCCGGTCGATCAGGGACGCGAATTAATGATATCTTCGATACATCTCTTTCCAGGGTAACACCTTTAATTATTGAGTTTTCCATAACGTCCTCCTCGTTGACGATCCAGGTATGCCTATCTCCCCCAAAAGAAGATTTAACTACAAGGGGAACCTGATATTTTTGGGCCAGTTCTACAGACCGGGAATGAAGCACTTTTGCTCCCAAACCAGCCAGTTCAAGCATCTCCTGGTAGCAGATCTTCTTTATGTGACGGGCCCGGGGGCAGATCATAGGGTCGGCAGTATATACACCGTCGATATCGGTATAAATTTCGCAGCAGTCGGCTTTTAAAGCTGCAGCAAGGGCGACAGCTGTCGTATCCGAGCCACCCCGTCCCAGGGTACTGATGCTTCCATCTTCTGTTACCCCCTGGAAACCGGCGACAACAGGTATTACACCTTCATCTAAAATTTGCCTTATTTTTTCAGTCTGCAGATCAAGTATGCGGGCTTTGGTATGGTTGTGGTCTGTTATTAAGGGAAGCTGCAGTCCCATCAACGATTTTGCCCTGTGGCCAAGACTTTCCAGGGTGATCGCCATTAAGGCGGCACAAACCTGTTCGCCGGTAGCTACAAGAGCATCCTGTTCACGTCCCGGAGGGCTGCTTGTTACTTCCGCGGCGAGGGATAAAAGATGGTCGGTCTGCATACCCATTGCCGAAACAACTACAGCTACCCGATTACCCATGATTTTGGTTGAAGCAACACCCATCGCAACACGGCGTATATGGTCTGTAGTTGCCACCGAAGTACCGCCATACTTCTGAATAATTAAAGACATTTCGATCACACACCTTTGCTGCGATAAATACCGTAAAAAATGAATGTTATTATTTTCTCATATAAAGGCTGGCGGCACAAGATTTATTTTGTTTTGATTTCCTTTTGATTTCCTTTTGA
>JBNJHN010000047.1:13615-15529 GCA_051748565.1 Bacillota bacterium
GCGATAAATACCGTAAAAAATGAATGTTATTATTTTCTCATATAAAGGCTGGCGGCACAAGATTTATTTTGTTTTGATTTCCTTTTGATTTCCTTTTGATTTCCTTTTGAATATCCATTCGTTCATGCTATTTTTGCCGGATTCAGCAGATCTATGTTTTTTGCTTCTGAAGCATTTCAATAAAAGCCTGCAGCCTGGTTTTAATTGAACCGGCAGGTTCGAAGCTGTAGTTGTCGTCAATCAGCAGCAGCGGTAAACCTTCTTTTTTTAGATAATCCCGCAGGTCGGGATAATCAAACTTATGTGGGTCGCAAAAGGAAATGCAATAACCGACAATGCCATCGACATCATATTCACGGGCTCTTTTAAGGAGATAGTCAAATCGATCGGTACCGGGGCCTCGGTCGGTGCGGGGACACTGAAAGTCTGTAAAATAATGCCGGGTTAAACCTTCATAAGGATCATCGGTAACAGGAACATCTTTTTCCCAAACCCGAAAGCCGATACAGGTGTCGTCGGCAACTACTTCGGCCCCGGCATCCTCGATCATTTTTAGTAAGGCCGGGTCATCCATAATACTGCCCCAGACCAGAATGCGGGGTTTTTTATCAACCTCTACCCGGCGTTGCCTGGCCTGGCCCAGCCTTTCTTCCAGAAGGATTGAAAAATCGGAGGCCGGCAGAGTGCCACCGTGGATTAGAAGTTCAAGCATTTTGCTGCCTTTGATCCGGGGTTGGGGTTCCCGGCGAAGCTGGTAAAGCTCCCGGACCAGGGAGCGGTTTCGGTTGTAAACATTTATTGCATCTTTCAGGGCTCCGGAAGCAATTTTATTACCTGTATACTTTTCAAGGCTTTCTTTGAAGAAAACAAGCTCACGTTTAAAAAAGTTCTGCCCCCAGGGGCTGACCTGGTGGGGAACGTTAAACATGTATGAATAAGGCAGGGGATGGTAGTATGTCCAGATTCCGTAAAGCCGTTGGACCATATCACAACTGTGAGAAATAATCAGACCATCGAGGAAGTCAAGACTGCCTTTTACGGCACGGGCGAGGATATTACGCACGTAGGTGCAGCCGTAAGGCTCTAAATAGGCATCAGCTGAAGAAGTATCTTCACCTGGCCGACCGGTGATTCGATAGGGGATAGCACCGGCAGCGCTGACTAATTCCGGCGGCGCAAAACAGCACAGGTAGCCAATTACTGGCTTACCGCTTTCTGCTTTGATTCGCCGTATCTGTTCTTCGCTTTGTTCCGAAGTGCTTTTAGGTAGTGTTCTATTACTCTCCTTGGAAATCAATGATCTTACCTCCTCCGGCCCCTTTATCAATTGTTTCCAGGAAAGCGTGCAGTCTGGTCTTAATCTGAGCATCCGACCACAAGCGTGGGTCGGCCATGTCACTTTCAAAGATCAAAGAGGGGACACCGAGACTGGCCAGCCTGTTCCTGGTATGTACTTCACCGAAAGACACCGCCCGGCAGGAACGGGTCAGGTGCATAACTGCACCATTAAGACTGAAATCTTCAACCAGTTCTTCAAGCAGACTGCTGCCGGAAAAGCCGCCAAAAACAGCCGGATTACAGATCTCAGGCATTGTTTCCGATCCGTAATCATGCATTTTGACTGCTCTTTGCCAGGTGCGTTTAACAATTGCCTCCAGGGGATCGCTCAGATCAACATCAAAATAATCCCCCACGTTGTAAGTCGACTCGTAGGCAAAAACAGCTCCGAGCGATTCAAGGTAATTGAATATGCCCATATTAAACCATGGCGGCAGGCCGAACCAGATCAGGCGATATTTTTCTTCTTCCACAATTCCCACCTTGCGATCAACACGGTCTTTAACTTCTTCATACATTTCCCTGTAAAAATCAACTGCCTCCTGATCGCCGACCAGGTACATCTGGGGGATTATC
>JBNJHN010000048.1:0-15445 GCA_051748565.1 Bacillota bacterium
ACGATAATAATTGCTTTTATATTTTTATTATCCCTGAGTTGTGTTATACTTTATTGTGATTTATTGTTGAAAAAGAGTGAATTACTGATCGCATTTTTCTTTCAATATGCAATATTTTATTTAATATTTTTTTGGATAGATACGCAAAGGAGGGGAGCGTTAGAGAATATGGCACAGGAAAAAACTCGCAAGCAGTTAAAAAGACAGCGAAAGAAAAGAAGAAGAGCTAAGAAAAGAAAGAGATTGAAAGGCCGGACCTAGCCAGCCGCTCAGCGGCGGTTTATTATATTTTTCATTAACTTTTTTTGTTGAAAGGAGGTGCAGTTTTGCCCCTGTATGAATTTTACTGTTCTGAATGCGAAAAAAAACATGAAGAGTTATGCAGCAGCACTATAAACAGCGTTCAGTGCCCATCCTGCGGAAAAGATGCGAAGAAAGTGCTATCGCTTTTCCGGACAGGAAGAAGCTCTTCAGGCGGTGGAACCACTTCCTCAAGCTGCGGTGGGTGAACGAAAACCAGCTGCAGCAGTTGCTGAAGAGACATGATGGTTAGATGGCAAAAAGTAGTGTGGTAAGGGGGCGCGTATGACTAAGTATATTTTTATTACCGGCGGTGTTGTTTCTTCCCTGGGCAAAGGAATCACAGCAGCATCATTGGGCTGTCTTCTAAAAAACAGAGGATTAAAGCTTACCATACAAAAATTTGACCCCTACATTAATTATGACCCCGGTACAATGAGCCCCTATCAACATGGTGAGGTTTTTGTAACTGAAGATGGAGCTGAAACTGATCTTGATTTAGGTCATTATGAACGTTTTATAGATGAACCTCTTACACGTGACAATAATGTTACTGCAGGCCGGGTATACTGGTCGGTTATCGAGGCTGAAAGAGAAGGGCACTACGAGGGCAATACTGTCCAGGTAATCCCCCATATAACTGATGAAATAAAAAAGTGCGTAACCAAACTGGATAGCAGCAGCGATCTTGATATAATAATTACCGAGATAGGTGGAACGGTTGGCGATATTGAAAGCCTGCCCTTTTTAGAGGCTATCCGTCAGTTAAGATATGATCTCGGTTGGGAAAATGTCTTGTTTGTTCATGTTACCCTGGTTCCATACCTGCCCATGTCCGGTGAACTAAAGACCAAACCGACCCAGCACAGCGTTAAAGAACTTCGCAGTATCGGTATCCAACCCGATATTATTGTATGCCGTACCGAATATCCGCTTGGTGATGACTTAAGAAAAAAAATTGCCCTGTTTTGCAATGTCCAGCCTGAAGAAGTTGTTGAGAATCTCGATTCCGGGGTAATTTACGAAGTACCCCTTATGCTGCAGGATCAGAACCTCGATCAACTGGTACTGGAAAAATTAAACCTGAACTGTAAACTGGCAGAGATGCAAAAGTGGCATGATTTAGTTCAGCAGGCCCATAATATGGAAAATGAAGTTACTATTGCCCTTATCGGGAAATATATAGCCCTGCGAGATGCTTATATCAGTATTAACGAAGCCTTATCCCATGCAGGATTAGAACACAATGTTGCCGTAAAAACCATTCTTGTCCAGGCAGAAGAACTGGAGTCAGGCGATATGGATGAATTGCTGGGCAGTGTTGACGGAATACTTGTTCCCGGAGGTTTTGGAGAACGCGGCATAGAGGGGAAAATAAATGCCGTTCGCACAGCAAGGGAAAACAAGATACCTTTCCTCGGACTTTGCCTTGGAATGCAATGTGCAGTTATAGAATATGCCCGCAATGCAGCCGGAATCGAAGATGCCCACAGTACGGAATTTAATCCGGATACCCCGGGGCCTGTAGTTATATACCTTCCTGGCCAGGAAGAGATTTCCAGACTGGGTGGAACTCTTCGTCTCGGTTCTTATCCATGTTCGATTAAGGAGGGTACTCTGGCCCGGGAAACATATCAGGAAGAACTGGTCTGCGAGAGGCACAGACACCGTTACGAGTTTAATAATGAGTATATCCCTGTCCTGGAAAAAGCGGGAATGGTTTTTAGCGGGATTAACGAGGAAGACGACCTGGTAGAAATGGTTGAGTTAAAAGACCATCCCTGGTTTATGGCTGTCCAATTTCATCCGGAATTTAAATCACGGCCTACCCGTCCGCATCCATTATTTAAAGGATTTATTGACGCGGCGCTTAGATATAAAAAGAATCGGGTTCGGAAATAATTTTTTCTGCTACTTCCAGCATCGATTTTCTGCTTTCCATGCTTATCTTCTGCAGGTGCCGGTAAGCATTTTCTTCGTTCAGAGACATCTTTTCCATAAGAATTCCTTTGGCTTTATCGATCTCTCTTCTACTGCTCAACTTTTCCTCTAAACCCTTTATTGCCCTTTTAAGTTTTCTCTTCTGGGCGTATTCCATGCATAGCGTTTCTGCTACCGCAATTAGTACTGACGAATCAACCGGCCACTTAAGCTGCATGTAACCGTTAATTGTTTTCCCGCCGGTATTGATGTACAGGGCGGAGCAGAGCCCGTCTTCTTCAATGATCTGGGCCAGGTGTTTAAGATTTCCCGGGGGCAGATCGGTATCGACAATGGCCAGCCAGGGTTGCTTGCGGCGTAAAACCCGCAGAAATTCAGGTATGCTTTTACTTTCACCGGAAGAGTAAAAGCTGGCTTGATCAAGCATAGCTGTAAGCGACCTTCTTAAAGCATGGTTGTCTGTGCCGATACAGTAATCGTAACGTTCGTTGGCCATAAGCAACCCTTTCTCTGCCGTTACAGGGGCCGCGGTTCCCGGTGCGCAGGCTATCCGCAAAGCAAAATTGGCCCTGCGTTTAGTTTAAAAAGTTGATAGCAGCCCTGTCATGTAGTTATTATACTATGAGATTACTTAAAAATAGCAAATAGATCTTCTTAAAAATAAGAGATCCTCAAGAAGCAAAGGCTTAATCAACAGATAAGTAAAAGAAAACATACAGCAGGTTTCCCTCCCCTGTAAGGGGGAGGGAAGGGTGGGGTAAAATTATTACTGCAGTTTCAGGGCAGGTAATATTTAAAACCTGGGCAAATAATTTTGGATTTCCCAGTCGTGGACCTGAATGCGGTAATTGAGCCATTCTGCCATCCGGCCTTCTCTGAAGCGGTCATAAATATGCTGGCCGAGAGCTTCCTGGACAACTGGATCTTTATCCAGTTCCAAAATTGCTTCATAAAGAGTTCCGGGAAGGCGATCGATATTGTAAGATTCTTTTTCTTCGTCGGTCATGGTATAAATATTCAGGTTGACCGGTTCCGGTGGTTCGATCTTATTGTGGAGTCCGTCCAAACCAGCTCTCAGCATTACGGCGAATGCCAGGTACGGGTTACAGGAAGGATCGGGATTGCGTAGTTCAACCCGTGTGCCGATGCCTCTCCTTGCCGGAACCCGGACCAATGGACTGCGGTTACGGTGCGACCAGGCAATATATACCGGTGCTTCGTAACCGGGGACAAGTCTTTTATATGAGTTAACGAGGGGGTTGGTTACGGCAGTGTAGCCCTTGGAATGTTTAAGCAAACCACCGACAAAATAAAACATTTCCCGGCTCATTTCCTCCGGGGCATCAGGATCGTAAAATATATTATCTCCGTTTCGGAAAAGCGACAGGTGGGTGTGCATGCCGGACCCGTTGACCCCGGTAATCGGCTTGGGCATAAAGGTAGCGTAGAGGCCGTGCCTCTGGGCAACAGTTCTTACCACAAACCTGAAGGTGGAAAGATCGTCGGCTGTCCGTAAAGCATCACTGTATTTAAAATCTATCTCGTGTTGGCCGGGTGCTACCTCGTGGTGGGAGGCTTCAATCTCCAGGCCCATCTGCTCCAGATTTAAGACCATATCCCTTCGGGCATTTTCACCAAGGTCTGTGGGAGCCAGGTCAAAGTAGCCTCCCTTGTCATGAGTATGCAGTGTCGGAGCACCGTTTTCGTCGGTATAAAACATAAAAAATTCTGCTTCAGGTCCGCAGTTCATAGTCAGGTTTTCCTTTTTAGCCAGTTCAATCATCCGTCTCAACTGGCTGCGCGGGCATCCTTCGAATGGAGTTCCGTCCGGATTATAAACGTCACACATCAGACGGGCAATCCCACCTTCGCGGGGTTGAAAAGGAAAGATGGCAAAGGTGTCGAGGTCGGGTCGCAGGTACATGTCCGATTCTTCGATCCTTACAAATCCCTCAATGGAAGATCCGTCAAACATGATCTCGCCGTCCAGGGCCTTGCCCAACTGGTCAGTTGTTATCGCCACATTTTTAAGCTGCCCGGCCAGATCGGTAAACTGCATGTGGATAAACTTAACACCGGATTCTTTTACCTCGTAAGTAACGTCTTCTTTGTTTTTACTCATAACTTCACTCCTTCGTTTATTTAAATTAGGCTGTAAAAAAGAGAAGACGCCCGCTGACAGCTTTTAAGCTGATCAAGCGGGCGCCTTTGCCCGAACAAATTATACAGTCAATTATATAAATTGTCAATAAGATAAAAGGACATTAAATAATATTTGTTGAAATATACCGTGTGCATAATAGTAATAAGGGTTTATTGAAGAGTTTTTATCCCGAACTGCGGCCGAGGGAGAAGTGCGGTGTTTTTGCAGTATATAATTATCGCGGTAACGGCAATGCAGCGATTATAACCTACCTTGGATTGCTTGCCCTGCAGCATCGCGGCCAGGAAAGTGCCGGGATAGCTTTTAGAGGCGATAAAGGGATGCAATTTATTAAAGGTATGGGTGTGGTAGAAAATGTTTTTACCCGCGATCTGCTTTCTTCAATTAAGGCTGAAACAATCCTCGGTCATGTTCGCTATTCCACAACAGGGAGCAGCAATATTGCTAATGCTCAGCCCCTGGTTGCCCGTTCGTACGATAAAACAGGAATAGCTCTTGCTCATAATGGGAACCTTACCAACACCAGAAGCCTGCACCACAAACAGCTTATGGAAGGGCAGATTTTTCACACCACTTCCGATACAGAGATTCTCCTGAGTTACCTTTTTCGTTATCGCCGTTATGGCTTGGTTAAGTCTGTTCAAAGAACAATGGAGATTATTGAGGGTGCTTATGCGGCAGTGGTTATGGATGAAGAGCAGATGGTTGCTTTTCGAGATCCGGGCGGTTATCGTCCCCTGGTCATTGGCAAACATGGCAGTGCCATTATAATTGCTTCGGAAACTGCAGCTCTTGATACAGTAGGCGCTTCTTTTTTAAGAGAAATAGAACCGGGAGAAATAGTATCTATAGATTCAAACGGAATTAAGTCAACTCAAACAGAGGCTGCTGAAAAAAAATCTCTCTGTATTTTTGAATATGTCTACTTTGCCCGTCCTGACAGTGAAATTGCAGGACAGAGTGTCCACCAGGTTCGTAAAAAAGTAGGCTCTCTTTTAGCCGAACGAATCGATACTCCGTTGGACATGGTTATCCCTTCGCCTGATTCGGGGGTATCTGCAGCGATTGGTGTGGCCGAAATCCTTAATCTGCCCTTGGAATGGGCAGTTCATCGCAATCCCTATCTGGGCAGAACATTTATTGAGCCTACTCAGGCCGGCAGAGAGCTGGCGGTACGCCTGAAATTTAACCCTGTAAAAGAACTGATTAAGGGGAAAAGGGTAGCCGTGGTTGATGATTCCCTGGTCAGAGGAACAACTGCCAGGGTGCTTACATCCCTGCTGCTTGCTTCAGGTGCGCTTGAGGTTCATCTCTTAATAGCTTCCCCGCCTTATAGAAATCCCTGTTATTACGGGATTGATATTCCTGTTGCAGAGGATCTGGCAATTCCTGGCAATAATTATGATCAGCTGGCTTTATCAATTGGTGCAAAGAGTGTATCGTTTGCTGAACCTGAAGATTTATACCTGGCTCTCGGTGCTGACCAAAATGCATTTTGTACGGCCTGTTTTTCAGGTGATTATTAAAGAAAGGTGAGTTGATATGAAGCATTTTTTAGATGAAGATTCCGGCAGTATTCGCGAAAAAGTTGTCATTCTTGACTTTGGTGGCCAGTACAGCATGCTTATTGCCAGAAGGATCAGGGAGGCAGGAGTTTTTTGCGAGCTTTTACCCTTCGATGCTTCATGGCTGGAAATAGAAGAACATCATCCTGCAGGTATAATTTTATCCGGAAGCCCGGCCAGTGTTAACCACGAATCTGCCCCGCGTTGTGATCCGGCAGTCTATGAGGGGGGGATTCCTATTTTGGGTATTTGTTACGGAATGCATCTATTAGCCAAGGAATTGGGTGGAGAGGTGGTGAAAGGGGGCCGCTCAGAATTTGGTCGAACCGCCTTTAAAATTGTCGACCGGGAGCCTCTTTTTGAAGATGATTATTTTAGGGATGACAATTCATGCTCTGCCTGGATGAGTCACCAGGACGAGGTTATCAAATCACCACCGGGTTTCAGGGTGCTTGCACTTACCGAAAACAATACCCTGGCTGCTATTGGTGATAAAGAAAATAAAATTTACGGGGTGCAGTTTCACCCTGAAGTATTCCACACCCCTGGTGGTAATAATGTTCTGAAGAAGTTCCTATTTGCAGTATGTAAATGCGATCAAACCTGGACGCCGCGAAATTTTGTACAGGACGCTGTCGAGAAGATCAAAGATGTCGTTGGAGATGATGAGAAAGTTGTGTGTGCCTTAAGCGGTGGTGTGGATTCTTCAGTAGTTGCTTTTCTGCTCGATCAGGCTGTAGAAGAAAGGGCGGTGTTTATATTTGTTGATCACGGCCTGCTGCGCCTTGATGAAGCTGCACAGGTAATCAAGCTTTACAGTGAACGGTTGAAAGGACAGTTTGTTCATGTTGACGCAAAAGAAAAATTTTTAAGAGCCCTTGGCGGGGTTACCGATCCTGAAGAGAAGCGGCGCATCATTGGAGCTGAGTTTATTAATGTTTTTAAAGAAAAAGCCCTTTCTATGGGTGATATTGCTTACCTGGCCCAGGGGACAATCTATCCCGATGTTATAGAGAGCGGAACTATTCACGGCGCTGCGGTTATAAAATCACACCATAATGTGGGAGGTTTACCGGAAGAGTTGGGTTTTGACTTGGTCGAGCCACTTCGCGAACTTTTCAAAGATGAAGTCCGCCTGGTAGGAGCTGAATTAGGGCTTCCCGATTCAATTTTAAAGAGGCAGCCTTTTCCTGGGCCTGGTTTAGCAGTGCGGATAATAGGAGATATCACTGCTGAAAAACTATCCCTGCTGCAGAAGGCAGATGCAATCCTCAGGGAAGAAATAAATAATGCAGGGATGAGTGATGAGCTTTGGCAGTATTTCGCAGTTTTAACTGATGTAAAAGTTGTAGGTGTAAAAGGAGACGATCGACATTACGGGCCGGTTATTGCCCTGAGAGCGGTTGTTTCCGAAGATGCAATGACAGCGGACTGGGCCCGCCTGCCCCATGATTTAATGGAAAAAATATCGGTTAGAATCACGGGGGAAATTCCTGACATAGCAAGGGTGGTATACGACATTACATCAAAACCCCCCGGGACTATCGAATGGGAGTAGCTATATTCAGCACATCTCAATAAAATATTGATGTACCCTCAAGTCATCTGTAAGTTCCGGATGAAAAGAAGTAGCCAGGATATTTTTCTGCCTGGCGGCAACGATTCCCTCAGGCATACTTGCCAGGACTGTGACCCCTGGTCCGGTTTTTTCGATAATCGGGGCCCGGATAAAGACTGCAGTTAGGGAAGTTTCAAAGGTGTTAAAGCTAAGCTCGGTTTCAAAACTTTCCCGCTGCCGTCCGAAAGCATTGCGCTGGACCGTTATATCCATCAGGTCAAGTTTTGGTTGCCCCGGAATACCATCTAAGATTTCACGGGCAATAAGAACCATCCCGGCACATGTACCGAAAACAGCCAGGCTTCCCTGCCGGTTTCTATCCCGGATCAAGTCGGCCAGGCCGAATGTTTCGATCAATTTACCGATAGTAGTACTTTCTCCGCCAGGAATAATTAAACCGCTTACTTCATTTAAGCTGTCGCAGTTTTTTACTGCAACCGCATCAACATTACAGCTTTCAAGGTGCCTGATATGTTCAGAAACAGCGCCCTGAACAGATAGGACTCCAACTTTCATTCTTTATACTCCCCGTTCCTGCATCCGGTCGGCTTCGGTCAGGCTTGACATTTCCAGTCCGGGCATGGCATCGCCAAGGCCTTTTGAAACTTCGGCCAATATCTTCGGATCATCATAATGCAGGGTGGCCTGGACGATAGCCTCTGCTACAAGCTGTGGATTCGCAGACTTAAATATCCCGGAGCCGACAAAAATTCCATCTGAACCCAACTGCATCATCAGTGAAGCATCGGCAGGGGAGGCAATTCCACCGGCGGCAAAGTTAACGACAGGCAGGCGGCCGGTTTCCCGTACTTCTTTTATTAGTTCCAGAGAAACACCCATTTCTTTTGCCATAACTACCAGTTCATCATCAGCCTTATTGATTACCTGGCGAACCTGATCCATTACTTTGCGCATGTGGCGGACAGCTTCAACCACGTTGCCGGTACCGGGTTCGCCTTTTGTCCGAATCATGGCTGCACCTTCCGAAATACGGCGCAGCGCTTCTCCGAGATCCCTCGCTCCGCAGACAAAAGGCACCTTAAAGAGATGCTTATTAATATGGTACTGCTCGTCGGCAGGGGTAAGGACTTCACTTTCGTCGATATAATCAACGCCTAATTCTTCTAAGATTTGTGCTTCGGCAAAATGTCCGATACGTACCTTGGCCATAACCGGTATTGTAACAGTGTCCATAATCTTTATAATCATTTCGGGGTCGGCCATACGAGCTACACCACCTGCCGCCCGGATATCTGCCGGAACGCGCTCCAGGGCCATAACAGCAACGGCTCCTGCTTTTTCAGCGATGCGGGCCTGTTCTACGGTGGTGACGTCCATAATCACCCCACCTTTTTGCATTTGTGCCATACCCTTCTTAACCCGAAATGTGCCCTGTTCTTTCATCATCAAAACTCCTCTCGCAGATCGTGGTAGTCCTGAACATTAACCGGTCTTACCGGCAAACCTTTGTCAGACAAGTATTTTTTAATTTCGGCAATCCTGTATGTGCCGTAATGCAGTATGGAGGCTGCCAGTACAGCATGGGCCCTCCCGATAGTCAGTGCTTCATACATATGTTCCAAAGTTCCCGCCCCACCGGAGGCGATAACCGGTATTTTCACAGCATTTGCAACAGCAGCAAGTAGTTTTGTATCATATCCGTCAAGAGTGCCGTCAGCGTCCATCGAGGTAAGCAGTATTTCGCCGGCACCTAAACGTTCAGCTTCCGCAGCCCATTCAACGACATCGTGGCCCGTTGGTTTGCGGCCGCCGTGACTGTAAACTTCCCACTCAAGCTCTTCATTATTTACAGATGATTCTACCCGACGGGCATCAATGGCTACGACAATACACTGCCTGCCGAAATGCTCTGCTCCGGCTTTGATCAGGCCGGGAGTTTTTAAGGCTGCAGTATTTAAAGAAATTTTATCAGCCCCGGATTGCAGCAGTTCCTGCATAAATTCAGGTGTATCAATACCACCACCGACAGTTAGGGGAATAAAAACAACTTCTGCAGTTTTGCGTACAACATCCAGGATGGCACGACGCCCCTCGACGGAGGCGGTAATGTCCAGAAATACAATTTCGTCTGCTCCTTCATCATTATAAAAGCTGGCTCTTTCTACCGGATCGCCGGCATCCCTAATGTTCACAAAGCGCGTACCCTTGACTACCCGGCCGTCCCGCACGTCAAGGCATGGTATAATTCTTTTTGCCAGCATAATAATCTCCTGAAAGAATTGTTTTAACTAATGATGGTCGGCTATAATCTTACCAAAATTACGAAGCAGGCGCAAGCCTGCCTGCCCGCTCTTTTCCGGATGAAACTGGACTCCCATCAGGTTTTCTCTGGCGACTGCCGAGGTGAAGGGAAAGCCGTAATCGGTAAGGGCTATGGTGTATCTTGACTGATCGGGTTGGACATAATATGAATGGGTGAAATAGAAGTAGGCGCCGTTTAAATTGTCAAAGAGGGGATGGTATTTCAAGATTTTGGTCATATTCCAACCTACATGGGGAACAGGCAGGTCGTCTGGGAAAAGTTTAACCTTTCCCGGAATAGCGTTTAATCCCCGGGAAGGTTCTTCAAGATTTTTTGATTCCTCGCTGTAAGTGAAAAGCAGCTGCATGCCCAGGCAGATTCCCAAAAATGGTTTACCTTCTGCTATTGCTTCGACCAGTACCTGCGTAAGCATTTTCTTGCCGATAACTGTTGCGGCATGATCAAATGAACCGACCCCTGGGAAAATGATTGCTTCAGCCCGGGCAATAACTTTGGAGTTATCTGACACAACAGGCTTCAGGGAAACCATCTCTGAAGCTTTATAAATACTGTTTAGATTGGCGCTTCCACTATCAACTATTACCAGCTCGGGCATCAGCAGCTCCTTTTAATGATTATTTTCTGTAATATTTTTATTCTGATTAAGGACTCTCGTCTCCTGCTTTTAATGTCCGACTGCCTTTAAGGAAAAGTTTGTTTCCACTTCATTGAAAAGTTGTCCCAGTATTTTAACTCCGGCAGTTATTTCATTAATACGTGGCTGGCTGAAAGAAAAACGAGCGCTGTGTACGCCATTGCCGTTACTTGAAAAACCTTCTCCATGTACAAAGGCAACATTATGGATAAGTGAGATTTCGAGCAGTTCCCTGGCGGGTGGATAATGTCGGGGAAAGTTTACCCAGATGAAAAAGCCGCCTTTAGGTTTCTTGAAATCAATCCCGGATGGGAAGTAATTACTCATGGTGTCGAACATGGCATCTCTTTTTTGCCGGTACAACTCAACCAGGTACCCGATATGCCTGTCAATAAAACCATCCCTGGCAAGACGAAAAACCAGCTGCTGCCCCAGGGTGCTGGAGCAGAGATCGGCTGTCTGCTTGGCCATGGTAATTTTTTCAATTAACATTTTTGGGCCTGCCATCCAGCCGATGCGAATTCCGGGAATCAGTATTTTGGAGTAAGAACCAAGATAGATGACACGACCTTCGTGATCAAGCGATTTGTAGTCTTCAGGAACATCACCCTCATAGCAAAGATCACCATATGGATCATCTTCTATAATAACAAGGTTGTTACTGGAAGCAATTTTAAGTATTTCACGACGCCGCTGCAGGCTGGTTGTAACACCGGTCGGATTCTGGAAATTGGGTACGGTATAAAAAAGTTTCGGTTTTTTGCCTTTGCCAGTTAAGCTTTTAATGGTTTGCTCCATTTCTGAAGGTATGGGGCCATCAGAATCCATAGAGATGCCGACCGGTATTCCCCCGTATGATTTGATTGCACTCATACCACCTATATAGGCTGGATCTTCAACCAATACAGTTTCGCCGGGGTTTACCAGGATACGGCTGAGAAGGTCAAGCCCCTGCTGTGATCCATCGATTATGATCAGGTTATCTATATCGCATATTTCATTTTTTAAACGCCTTTTTTTGGCGATTAAATCACGAAGCTCATAATTTCCTTCCGTTGGTCCGTATTGCAGGGCCTGCCCCTGTTCTTCCCTGAGCAAATCTAAAAGGGTGCCGGATATATCGTTACGCGGGAAAAAATCATTCCCCGGGAAACCTCCGGCGAAAGAAATAACTTCAGGTCTTTCGGTCAGAGCGAAAAACTGACGAATTTGTGAACCATTAATATGTTTGGCACGTTCTGCAAAATGATATTGCCACTCGATCTCCATTGATATTTCCTCCCTCAATTGCCTGTTTATAAGCAGCTTTTTATTTTTAACAAATTAGAAAGCCCGTCTCTTAAGTTAAAGAGACGGGCATGATCCCGCGGTACCACTCTAGTTGCTCGTATTTATTGAGCCACTCTATGCAATAACGGCGCTGAACCGTCTGCACTTAAAGGCTTTTTAGCTTTTCAGTACAGAAGCTCCGGGGCGGCTTATATCTTTGACTGCCGGAGCTCTTCCAGCCTTGGAGCCCTTCTCTGAACAACATGTCAAAGTTTTTCCCCTTCAAAGCTTTTTCTGTGATATTATTTAGAAATTATAACAGAAGCGGAAGGAGAAAACAAGGGCAATGGCAAAATTAATAAAAATATTGGCACAGTCGAACAGCGGGTTGGGGCAAATAATGCCTCGATCAGATATTTTCATCATGGAATGGAGGAGTTAACAATGAAAAAGCCCGAAATACGATCCTGCGTTGATTTACTAAAACCTTATGTACCGGGAAAACCGGTTGAAGAGGTGGAGAGGGAGCTCGGTTTGAAAAATGTTATAAAGATGGCTTCAAACGAAAACCCACTGGGCCCTTCCCCGAAAGCAGTTCAGGCTATGCGTAACCAGCTTGAACGCCAGCATTTCTATCCGGATGGCAATTGTTTTTACCTTAAAGAGGCCCTGGCTGAGAAGAAAAAGATACAGCCGGATCAGATCATTTTTGGAAATGGCTCCGATGAAATATTATCATTTTTGGCCCGCGCTTACCTGAACCCTGGTGATGAAGTTATAATGGTTACTCCCAGCTTTTCCGAATACGAATTTGTAACCCGCCTGATGGGTGGGATTCCGGTCCATGTCCCTCTCCTGGCTGACAAGGGGTTTGATTATGACTTCGAGGCAATTTTGAATGCTGTAAATGATAAAACAAGGCTGGTTTTCATCTGCAGTCCCAACAACCCGACCGGTACTATTGTCAATAAAAAAGAACTGGATAATTTTGTCGAACGCCTTCCGGAAAAAGTGCTTCTCGTTTTAGACCAGGCCTACCTGGAATATGTTACCGACCCTGAGCATCCGGACGGGTGGGATTATATCGAAAAGGGGTTCCCGGTAATTGCACTGCGCACTTTTTCTAAAATTTACGGTTTGGCCGGACTGCGTATTGGTTACGGTATTGCACCGGCTGATCTTATACAGGACCTGAATAGGGTTCGTGATCCTTTTAATGTAAACGCCATGTCCCAAAGTGCAGCTATGGCTGCTTTGGATGACTATGAACACTTAGATCAAAGCCGCAAACTGGTCATTGAAGGTAGAAAGCAATTATCCGAAGGACTTGCTGAAATGGATGTCAGACCGATCCCGGACCAGGCCAATTTCTGTTTTTTAGATTTAAAAATAGACTCAAAAAAGGTTTTTAATGCTATGCTCCAACGTGGAGTAATCATCCGTACAGGTGATATTTTTGGCTTTCCCACCTATATCAGGGTAACCTATGGAACTGCAGAGCAAAACGAGCGTTTTCTTAGCGCCCTGAATGAAGTGATTGCAGAGTTGAAGTAGTAGCTGTTCAAGTGGAATTAGCTGCCTGCCTAATTTTGAAAAAGAGTCAGGCAGGTATCACCATATTTTCTCTGTCTGTTTTTAGCAATACTATCAGCCCAGCTGTTATTGCTATAAGCATGTTCGGCAATGACCAGTCCGTTGTCGGCTATTATTTTTTGTTCGAAAACTCGCTTTATCACAAAAGCCAAATCAGGACTTTCATAGGGAGGATCAAGATATACCAAGTCTGCTTTAACTTCTTCCCGGCTGAGAAGAACTAAAGCCTTTTTTACATCAAGCATGATTACCCTGGCCTTACTGTCCAATTTGGTTTTGATCAGGTTTTCTTTTATCAAAGCATGATTTCTCTTTTTATCATCAACAAAGATACAGCTGCGGGCACCGCGACTAAGAGCTTCAATGCCAATTGCCCCGCTGCCGGCATAAAGATCTAAAAAAAGAGATCCAACCAGTCGGGATCCTATAATGCTGAAAAGGGCTTCTTTAACACGATCAGCTGTAGGCCTCACAGAAAGCCCTGACGGCGCTTTTAGTCTGGAGCCCTTTGCTGTCCCGGCAATCACTCTCAATGGATATCACCCCTGCAGTCATTTTATCAAATCACCAAAATTTATACACATAAATAACCCCAAATAAATTCGGGGTCATTTATATTCTAAGGTTATTAAACACCTGATTTTAATATTTATTTTACTACAAGAACACTGCACTTGGCTTCCTGCAGAACCGCATTGCTAACACTGCCCAGCAGTAATTTTTTTAATCCGCCCATACCTCTGCTGCCGATGATTATTATATCGTAATTCCCTTCTGAGGCAACACGGGCAATTGTTTCTGCAGGGTGCCCGCATTCAAATAATGTATCTGCATGTAAATTATTATTTTCAAATTGTTTTGCTGCTTCCGAAAGCATTGCCTGTCTTTCTTCTCTTTCCTGTTCGCCAATTTTTTCAAAACGTCTTAAATCTTCATGAGTAAGCGGTATCCTGTCGGTTGTAGATTCAGATAAATCATATTTACTCTCAAAGACATTTATAATAGTCAGCTCATCAACACTACAGCCTCCGGCGATTTCAATCGCCTTTTCAATTGCTTTTTGACTCTGTGTCGAACCATCGACGCAAACCAGTATTTTCATTTAAACCACCTCTTCAAAAATTTAGAGTTGCCATATTAACAATTTCTGCGGTGCCATATTGATTTCCTCCTGTACGGAACCGATATGTCCCCGGATAAATCATCCTGTTCCAATTATTTTTACATGCAGTTTACGATTATGTTATTGTAGCCTCATAAAAAAGGGAAAATAGGAGACTGCAATTAATTGTAAATATAGAAAGTTCTTATTTAACTATGACCACACTGCAGTTTTTTGCTTCCTGAACTATGGCATTACTCACACTGCCAAGGAATAATTTTTTCAAACCACCGAATCCCCTGCTGCCAATTACGATCATGTCGAATTCTTCCTCGGCAGCTACCTTGACGATGGTAAGGGATGGATGTCCTTCTTTTAACATGGTACGTGCTTTTATATTTTTTGCTTCAAAAACCTTTAAAGCATCCTGTAACAACTTGTTTCTTTCCTCTTTGTGCTCTTTCACCATTTCTTTAACCCTTTCGGTGTCAATAACGGATAGGGCATAACCTTCACCGCCCCGGGCGGCAGTAGAAAAATCCATTTTACCTTCATCAACATGAATTATGGCCACTTCATTGACATTACATCCTTCAGCAATCACGGCTGCTTTTTCCACAGCCTTTTGACTATGTTCAGAACCGTCCACGCATACCAAAATTTTCATTTAGATTTCACTCCTTATGAAAGATTGTTAATATTCAGCAGCTTTCATATTTATTATATCATATGGTCAGATCAATCTATTAATGGAAATAACCTGGCTTATATTATCCTGTTAATCTTTGCTCCTGCTAAGTTAATCTTAACGAAGATTTATTTGAAAGAACATTGTTTCAAAAAAAGCGTAAAAAAAGGCTAAAAAAAAGGTTAAAAAAATTAAAAAAAGATTGACAATATTACAGAAACTTGCTATGATTATTCTACCAGGTTCTGAGAGGCTAGAAGGTGAACCGGGCCCGGCTTGAAAGGAAA
>JBNJHN010000049.1:0-15394 GCA_051748565.1 Bacillota bacterium
AGCAGGGTTGCTGTCGCGCCAGGGGTGGTTGGAGCGCAGATCATCCAGGGCCTTCAGATCGAGATCAGCCAGGGCAATACCTTCCCTGTCATAAGCTTCAACTTCAGCTAAAACCCCATTCCCTTCGGGGGTTAACTCGAGGGGAGCAAAGATTCCGGCCCTACCGGTAAAAGTCAGTCCCGCGATACTACCGACCAGGGCACTTTTTATACCGTAGATCGGACTTTCCTGCAGGCGCGGCCAGATACCCCGCAGGGCAAGCCAGTAATTGTATTCCTGCATGTCGGCGATCGGAAGCAGGACTATGTGGGCGCCTTTTTGCACCAGGATGCGAAAAGTTTCAAAGTAGGTGGCATCCATACAAACGGGAAGGGCCAGCCTGCCCAGAGCAGTTTCAAAGACGGAAAAAGACGACCCCCTCTTCAGGTTCCATTCCGCTTCTATGGGCAGCAGGTGGACCTTATCCTGGCTGCCGATTAATTCGCCCGTCGGACCGTAGAGAAAAGAACGATTAATAAGATCACCGTTATCAGCCAGGGGGTAGCTGCCGGCCATAATGTACAGACCGTAGGCCGAGGAGAGGTTTGAAAAAATAGTATGCACCAGGGGCCTGACAGCCGGGCTCATGTAGCGAAATACTTCTGTCAGGCTGATTTCCTCCTCCTTATTCCCGCCTGAATTGCTGGTTTCTTTGTTTCGGTAGGCTTCTTCTATCTTCTCGATCCCCGGCAGCAAGCCTAAAAGCGGCAAACTGTTATATTCGGGAAAAACAACCAGCCTGGCCCCTTCTTTAACGGCTTCCCTGATCCGGCGGTGAATTGCATCGGCATATTCCAGGGGATCTTTATATAACCTGAACTCAACCTGCAGGGCGGCAACACGAATCCGTTCCCGTTCAATCGGGGCAGGCTGTCCGGGTTCGGGCAATAAGGTTTTCAGGTGCCCGGCTATCCGGGCCGGGCGGCAGATCCAGGCCAAATACCTTTGAAAAAGCTTTTCTTTCCAACCATCCAGTGACATTTAAAATACTGCCTCCAACTGTCTTTTCTTAGCCGTTTAGTAAATCAATATATGCCGCAGGGTTTAATAATTTGAGCAGCGGGTAGTTTTGCCTGATTTCCAGGAGGGCCTTATTGTTTAATTCGGCTATTATAACTGGCGATTCCGGATAGCCGCGGGCCAAATAACCGCTCTGGCCGGGAGTAATTTCACAGGGGCCGATAACGGCAGAAGATGCCGCATATGATCGATCGGCGATAACACCTTTTAACTGCGCTTCGACAGCCCAGACCTGGTTCTGCTGTACCTGGGACCACATGCCCGCCGCCTGCGCCCAGCAGTTAAAGCCCTCCTCTAATGCCCCGCTGTGCAGCAGAAGATCGGCGCCAAGCAGGGCAAAAATGCGCCCCACTTCCGGATGGCGGGCATCGCTGCCAACTACCATACCGACCTGGAGGTCATTAAAAGAAAACAGGCTCAGTTCTTCCCCCCGGCTTAAACCAATGCTGCGTTCATT
The DNA here is from genome assembly GCA_051748565.1 of Bacillota bacterium. Lineage (GTDB taxonomy): Bacteria > Bacillota > Dethiobacteria > DTU022 > DTU022 > SKPH01. Next base: position 1,517 of record JBNJHN010000049.1, read on the forward strand.
TCTGGTAAGATGAGTCTGCCGCTGCCTGCAGCATACCGCCCCAGCCGGGTTGAAACAGTAAGCGGTATGAAAGTGATGATCAAAATCGGTTTCGATCAGAGTTCCGGCTGCCAGGTAGAGGTCCAGTTTCCGGGCCATTGTGCTGTGCAGATCAAGGAACTGCCTGTTCCAATCCCCGCAGGTGCCGGTAAGCTGTTGAATGAAAGCATTGTAATCGCGGGAGGGCTGCAGGGCACCGGTGGACAAACCGAGAACAAGGGAGCTGTAAGCCGGAAGGACAGCCAGCTTTGCCCCGCTTTTTCTGATTAAAGTCATTAAATCAGAGTAGTAAACTTCCATACTGCCCAGCCTTAAACCGGCCAGGGAAATTGCAGCAACCAGCATTAGAATACTCCTTTGCTCGGGGCCAGAAACCAGGAGCCTGAAACCTTCTTTTTGCGCGCGTTAAGAAGCCCTGATTCGCTCTGCCAGGGCTGCCGCCATTTCTTTGGTTCCGGAGGTACCACCAAGATCGGCAGTTACGTTTGTACCCGCTTTGATCTGTTCGGCAAGGGCTGTTTCGATACGGCGGGCAGCTTCTTTTTCCCCCATATAAGCCAGCATCAGGACAGCAGCCATGATCATTGCTGAAGGATTGACATAATTTTTACCGGTATACTTGGGTGCACTGCCGTGAACCGGTTCAAACAGGGCTGCCTCATCACCGATATTGGCTCCCGGAACCAGGCCGAGGCCGCCCACCAGGCCGGCACAAAGATCGGAGAGTATATCACCGTACAGGTTAGGCATGACCAGGACATCATACTGCTCAGGTTTCTGGACCAGCTGCATGGCCATATTATCCACGATTCGGTCTTCAAATTCGATCTGCGGATATTTACCGGCTATGTGGCGGGCCGCTTCAAGAAAGAGCCCGTCACTCAGTTTAAGGATATTGGCTTTATGCACAGCGGTTACTTTATTTCGTCCGTTGTCGACTGCGTAATCGAAGGCAAAGCGGACGACCCTTTCCGATGCTCTGCGGGTAATAATCTTGATACTTTCAGCAGCATCAATACCGACCATATGCTCAACCCCGGAGTAAAGATCTTCGGTATTCTCACGCACCACGACCAGGTCAATATTCTCATAGCGCGACAATACACCGGGAAAAGTTTTCGACGGGCGCAGGTTGGCATATAAATCAAGCTCCATCCGCAGGGCAACATTGACGCTGCGAAAGCCTGAGCCGATAGGAGTGGTCAGAGGTCCCTTGAGGCCGATACCGTTTTTTTTCAAGGATGCGATCACCTTATCGGGCAGGGGCGTGCCGAATTCTTCAAGGGCAGCTTCTCCTGCGCTGACTTCCTCCCAATTGATTTTTACCCCTGCCGCATCGATTACCGTTAAAGTGGCTTCAGTTATTTCGGGCCCGATGCCGTCTCCCTTGATCAATGTTACCTTCTGCATATCCAGCCGCCTCCCTTTTACAAAAATTCCTTTTTGCTCGGATACAGATTTATTCTTGCTTTACAGGGTCCAATTGTTCCGGTAGCTACTAATTATTTATATCCCTGCGAATTACTGCCTGCCAGAATTGATCGACCTGTCGTGCTGTTTCTGACAGGGAAGCGCTGTTGTCAATGACTGTGTCGGCATAATTTATCTTATCTTCCAGCGGAATCTGGGCTTTCAATCTAAGTTCCGCTTCATTCCTGGTCAGGTTGTCACGCTGCTGCAGGCGTTTTATCTGAAGTTCCCGGGGCACATAAACCAGCAGGACGTGGTTAACTGCTTCCTGCATTCCTGCTTCAATTAAGAGTGGAACATCATAAACTAGGACTGCTTCCGGATTCTTTTTTTCTATTTCCTCCGAAATAGCTATAAAGCGGGAACCGACCCACGGGTGGACTATTTTATTAAGTTTTTCAAGCATCTGCCGATCATTGAAAACCAGTTTGGCCAGTTTAACCCGGTCTATACTTTGATCGGTAAGCAGGATTGATTCTCCAAGCCAGTCCACTAAAGCCTGCCAGGCCGGTCGACCGGGTTCAACCGCTTCCCTGGCCAGTTTATCGGCATCAACGAGGTACGCTCCCTTTTCTTTTAACATCTCTGCCACGACACTTTTCCCCGAAGCTATACCGCCGGTTAATCCGATAATGTACATGAGATAATCAAATCCTTTTGATTAGTGCCCTTGAAATTAAAATAAACTATTTTTGGCAGCGGGGACAGTAATACGTGCCCCTTCCGGCTACCCGGGTTTTTTCGATCACTGCTCCGCACCGGCAGGGTTCATCTTTACGTCCGTAGACAGCGAGGTGGGATTGAAAGTCACCCAGGGCGCCACTTGCGCTGCGGTAATCGCGGAAAGTGGTCCCGCCGTGCTCAATCCCTTCTGCTAAAACTGCCCGGACTGCTTCGAAAAGTTCTGCCATTTCGCCGCGGCTAAGCGAAGAAACCTGCCTGTTTGGATTAACCCCGCAGCGAAAAAGGCATTCATCGGTGTAAATATTGCCCATCCCGGCAGCAAAACCCTGGTCCAGGAGCAAAGCTTTTAAGCGGGATCGCTCCCGTTTCCCGAGTAATTCAATAAATTTTTCGAGATCTACTTCAGTAAGAATATCGGGGCCGATATTTTTTAAAACTATCGACTGCAGTTCTTCCTGATTCCCAACCAGCCAGAGCCGCCCGAAGCGGCGCATATCTGAGTAAATAAGGGCTGATCCATCAATAAAAGGCAATAAGATACGCAAAAAGCGTTCTTCCTGCATCAAACCCTGCCCGGCATACACCAAGTTACCGGTCATCCTGAGGTGAACAACCAGAATGCCGCGATCGAGGTTGATGAAGAGATACTTGCCCCTGCGACCGGTGTTTGTGACTTTACAGCCCTCCAGGGAGGCGGCAAATTCTTCCGGAGCAGGATAGGCTATGGTCGAGGGCATGTGAATAATTGGTTTTGCAAATGTTTTACCGCTGATCAGCGGTTCAAGTTCACGGCGGATTGTTTCCACTTCGGGAAGCTCGGGCATCTTGTAGACTCCAATCACAATGCTTTGATCTATTATTTGAGCCGGATTATTAATTTACAGTTTTTTCAGCTCTTCCCAGTTACAGCCCCACTTTAAATCAACCTTGAGGGGAACGGAAAGTTCGTAAGCCTGCTCCATTTCGCGCTGCACCATGGGGGCGAAGAAATCGAGTTCCGATTCTTCTATTTCAAAAAGCAGTTCATCGTGTATCTGTAAAAGCATGACTGCTTTAAAGCCGCCTTCCTGAATAATTTGATCAATTTTAAGCATGGCCAGTTTGATTATATCGGCTGCAGATCCCTGAATGGGCGTGTTTAAAGCCATCCTTTCGGCAAAACTGCGGGTATTATGATTGGATGAATTAATCTCGGGCAGGTAGCGCCTGCGGTTAAATATAGTGGTCACATAACCCTGTTCACGGGCCTGTTCTATTACCTGGTCCATGTAATCTTTGACTCCCCTGTAGAGTTCAAAGTAATTATCGATATAGGTTTTGGCTTCGGAACGCGGTATTTTCAGACCCTGGGCCAGGCCGTAATCGCTGGATCCGTAAATGATCCCGAAATTAACCGCCTTTGCCTTTTCGCGCATCATTGGGGTCACATCATCCAGGTCGATATTGTTAACCTCGGCTGCCGTGCGGCGGTGGATATCCTGGCCGGTATTAAAAGCCTCAACCAGGATCGGATCCTGTGAAAGGTGGGCCAGAATGCGCAGTTCCACCTGGGAATAGTCGGCTGCAAAAAAAAGTTTATCTTTTGCAGAGGGGATAAATGCGCGCCTGATGCGCCGCCCTTCTTCAAGCCGAACGGGTATGTTCTGCAGGTTGGGATCACTGCTGCTCAGGCGCCCCGTTGCGGTTGCTGCCTGGTTAAAAGTGGTGTAAATTTTTTGAAACTGAGGATCAACAAGCTCTATTAACCCCGACAGGTAAGTCCCCTCCAGCTTGGACAACTGGCGGTAATGGATCAGAAGAGCGGCAATTTCATGGTGGTAGGCCAGCTCTTCGAGAACTTTAACATCGGTTGAGCGACCGGTCTTGGTTTTGCGTATTTCAGGCAGCTGAAGTTTGTCAAAGAGGATTTTTGAGAGCTGCTGCGGTGAATTTAAGTTAAATTCTTCACCAGCCAGGAGAAAAATCTTGCCTTCGAGCTCTTCAAGGCGGCGGCAGATTTCTGATGATAAGTCTTTTAAATAGCCTGAATCAACCGTCATCCCCTGCTGCTCCATCCGGGCGAGTACTGCGGCCAGGGGCATCTCGAGATCGGAAAGGAGCTTGTCGAGTTCCTCTTCTTCCAATTGTTCTTTGAGTCTTTCGCTGAGGGGAAAAAGGTAACGAGCCTCCCCGGCCAGTCGGGAGCCACTCAGGTTGAAATCAGGTTCTTCTTTTTTCTTTCCGGGTAAATGTTCGGATTCAATACCGAGATAATGCAGCAGCAGATCAGGCAAGCTGTATCTGCCCCGGGCCGGGTCGTCAAGATATGCGGCCAGGTATGTATCGAAAGCAAACCGGGGCGGTTTTAAACCACGATCGGAAAAGAGATGATGCCACTGCTTGACATTATGAAGAAGCAGGGCTATACCTCTTTCGCGAAGGGCGGCCAGGTTTTCCCAGATCCCGCTTTCGTGTCTGCCGAAAGAGGCCGGATCCAGGTAGTAACCTTCATCGACATTGAGAGCCAGGCCCAGGGCAAAAACCGGTTGGCGCCAGTAAGGCCATCCCTTTTTATATTCAACGGACAGGGCAAGCTGATCGCCTTCATTAAGGCTGTCGAGCAGATCTTTGAGGCGACCGGGGTCATCCAGCAGATTCCCCGCCGGTGTCGTTTCAACCTGATTATTTTTTTCTTCAGAAAAAGGGTGAAGCTTGTTGATCAGGCTTTTAAACTCCAATTCGTTGAAGATATCGAGAAGCCGATCATAATCTGCTTCGCCGTATCGGAACTGATCCCAATCCAGATCCATGGGCACGTCGCGGCGCAAAGTGACCAGATCACGCCCGATATAGAGCGGTTCCCGGTATTCTTTAAGTTTTTCAGCTATTTTACTTTTCAGCTGATCAATGTTGTTATAAATGTTTTCCAGGGTGCCGTATTCCTCCAACAGGCTGCGCGCCGTTTTGTCACCTATGCCCGGTACTCCCGGAATATTGTCGGATGGATCACCCTTGAGCGCTTTGAAATCGATCACCTGATCCGGTCGGAGACCGTACTGTTCTTTCAAAAGGTCGCGGTCGTATTGTTCCATCTGGCTGATCCCTTTTTTGGTCAGCATTACAGTAACCCGGTTATCAATTAGCTGAAGCAGATCGGCATCGCCGGATACAACTGTAACTTCATGTTCTTTTTGCGCAAAACGATCAGCCAGGGTACCGATAACATCATCGGCTTCGTAATCTTCGATTTCAAAAACGGGGATCTGCATCGCTTCTAAAATATCACGGGCCCGCTGGATCTGTTCGGCCAGCTCAGGCGGGGTCTTTTCCCGCTGGGCTTTATATGATTCGTCGATGCGAACACGAAAAGAAGGTTTTGGAGGATCGAAAGCCACAGCTACATAATCCGGTTTTTCCGCCTCCAGCAGCTTAAAGAGCATGTTGGTAAAACCATATACTGCATTGGTATGTTCACCGCGGCGGTTTTGCATGGGCGGCAGAGCATAAAATGCCCTGTATAAGAGGCTGTTGCCGTCTATGATTACAAGTTTTTCCGGCGGCCTGGCTGTCAAATGACCGGCTCCTTTATAAACTGAAAATTACAGCTGACTGTTAAGGTCGGCCATTTCGATGGCTGATGCAGCAGCCTGCCAGCCCTTGTTGCCGGCCTTGCTGCCTGCCCTTTCGATAGCCTGCTCAAGGGTGTCGCTGGTTATTACCCCGAAAATAACGGGAATGCCTGTATCCAAGCCGACGCTGGCTACTCCCTTGGCCACTTCGGAGGCAACGTAGTCGAAGTGCGGGGTTGAACCACGGATAACGGCACCGAGACAGATTACCGCGTCATATTTCTTGCTGCGGGCTGCCTTGCTTGCTGCCAGCGGTATTTCAAATGAACCCGGCACCCAGATAATTTCAATAGCGTCTTCCCTTGCTTCATGTCTTTTCAGACAGTCCAGGGCACCGCTTAAAAGGTGGCCGGAGATAAACTCATTAAAGCGGCTGACAACTATAGCGAATCGATATTCGCGGGCAATTAGTTTTCCTTCAATTGTTTTCAAATCAAACCCTCCCATTTAATTATTATTGCTGAGCCAGTTTTTAATTTAACCGGACATGTTCAGGTAATGTCCGAGTTTCGATTTTTTGGTTGACAGGTAATTGCAGTTGTACTCGCAAGGTTCGATTTCCAAAGGGACTCTTTCGACAATGTTCAGGTCGTATCCTTCAAGACCTTTAACCTTGCGCGGGTTGTTGGTTAGAAGTCGGATTTTTTTAAGGCCCAGATCTACCATGATCTGCGCTCCAACTCCATAGTCGCGAAGATCGGCGGCAAATCCGAGCGCTTCGTTGGCTTCAACAGTATCTTTTCCTGTATCCTGCAGTTCATAAGCCCGGATTTTGTTAATAAGCCCAATTCCACGCCCTTCCTGGCGCATGTAAATGACAGCTCCGGAACGGTTTTCGGCAATCTGTTTCATGGCCTGGTGCAGCTGGTTCCCGCAGTCACAGCGCAGAGATGCAAAAACATCGCCGGTCAGGCATTCGGAGTGGACCCTAACCAGGGTCGGTTCTTCAGGATTTATTTCACCATAAACAAGGGCCAGGTGGGCAAGATTATCAATATTGTTCTCGTAAGCAATAAGTTTAAAGGTGCCAAATACAGTTGGCAGTTCAGCAGTGGCCGAGCGCCAGACCAGCTTTTCTTTTTTCATGCGGTAATTAATCAGATCGGCAATACTGATCAGCTTGAGGTTATGCTCCTTACAGAATTCCATGAGCTGGGGAAGACGGGCCATACTGCCGTCTTCATTAATTATTTCGCAGATCACTCCGGCCGGTTCCAGGTCGGCCAGTGTGGCCAGGTCTACAGCCGCTTCAGTATGCCCGGCACGACGCAGGACTCCCCCATCCATAGCTTCGAGGGGAAAAATATGACCGGGCCGTTTCAAGTCTGTCGGCTTGGTTTCCGGGTCAATCAGGGTTTTGACTGTTTTAGCCCGTTCGAAAGCTGATATACCGGTCCGACAGGAACCGGCATCAACCGAAACGGTGAAGGCCGTGCATTGAGCATCGGTATTATTGCTAACCATCTGGGGCAAATCAAGTTCTCTGACCCGCTGTGAGGTAAGCGGCGTGCAAACAAGCCCCCGGCCATAACGAATCATGAAGTTGACTGCTTCCGGTGTGATTTTTGAAGCCGCCATAATCAGGTCACCTTCATTTTCCCGGTCTTCGTCATCAACTACAACGACCATGCGGCCATTTTTTAAGTCGTCCAGAGCTTCTTCTATGGTGTTAAATTTCATTTTTTACACTCCCTTTGTCTGATCATATTAATCAAGGGGTCTTAAAGGTAACCCTTTTTTTGCAATAAATCCATTGTTATTGTTTGTTTTTGATCTTTACCGCCATCAAGACGGGGTATAAGCATTTTTTCAATATATTTGCCGATCATATCAACCTCAAGGTTAATCATTGATCCGCTCTCTTTTTGGCCCAGGGTAGTCCAGGAAGCTGTATGCGGAATCAGGCCGACAGAAAAACCGGACTCATCAACATCGATCACCGTTAAACTGACCCCGTCGAGAGCAACCGACCCCTTGGGAACAATATAGCGCAGCAGATGGCCGGGCGCTTCAAAAGACAATATGATTGCATCTCCCTGCAGTCGGCGACCGTTTAGCGCTATAACAGCATCAATATGGCCGCTGACCAGGTGTCCGCCCAGGCGGCCGCCCAGCGACATCGCTCTTTCGAGATTGACATGTTCACCGATGGAAAGATTCTGCAGGTTTGTCTTTTCCAGTGTTTCAGGCATAACCCAGACGGTAAAGCTGTCCCGATCAAGGGAGGTAACGGTCAGACAGGGACCGCTAATTGCCACACTGTCTCCGATTTTAAGATCTGTTAAAACTTCTTTCGCTTTGATCACCAGGCTGGTACCGCCGCCGGAGCTGCTGATCCGGCGTAAAACGCCGATTTCTTCGATTATTCCGGTAAACAAATACTTTCACCACTCCATCATCTATTGATTACAATATTTAAGAGTACGCTTTATAATCAGTCTGATCGTATAATTAAACGGATTAATAATCCATAAATACCCCACACTGAATTCTGCCTTTCAGATTATGATTCCTGAATCCTGGCTGCAGGATAACCGATCAGCAGTAAATCCTGATCAAATTGCTTCATCTCTATATTTTCAACCGACCAGGCTTTATCTAAAGTTTCGATACCTGTGCCACCGAAAGCAGTCGGGCTCTGTCTGCCGCCGATAATCAGCGGAGCGATAAAAATAAACAGTTTATCAACAAGATCCCTGGAGAGAAGGCTGTAATTTAAAGTACCCCCTCCCTCACAAAGAATACTTACATATTCCCGCTCTGCCAGTTTTTTCATCAGGGCAGCCAGATCGACGAATCCTCGCATTGAGGGCAGCATCATTATTTCGACTCCTTTGTCCTGCAGAGCTTTACATTTTTCCCGTGGAGCCCGCTCTGTGACTGCAAGGATTATTTTAGCCGATGAGTCGCTTTCAATGACCCGCGCATCGATAGGCAACCGGGCAGTACTATCGACAATAACACGCACAGCATCCTTTCCCCCGCCGCCTTCAACCCTGGTAGTCAGCCTGGGGTTGTCCTTGATTACAGTGCCAATCCCAATCATGATCACATCACTGTGATCGCGAAGACGATGCACATACTGACGTGCTTTTTCACCGGTAATCCATTGAGAATCGCCTGTTATTGTCCCGATTTTACCGTCGAGGCTCATGGCAACCTTGACTTCCACAAATGGCAGACCGGTATTAATATACTTGATAAAAACCTCATTCAACTGGCGCGCCTTATCTTCCAGGATCCCTTCTTTTACTTTAATTCCCGCTTCAACAAGCCTGGCAAAACCCCGCCCTGAAACTATGGGATTGGGATCCTGCATAGCTGCCACAACCCTGCTGATTCCGGCTTTGATGATTGCTTCCGTGCAGGGTCCGGTGCGGCCGTGATGATTGCACGGTTCGAGATTCTGGTAAAGGGTTGCCCCGCGGGCTTTATCTCCGGCTTTCCTGAGAGCGATGATTTCAGCGTGGGGTGAACCGGCAGCCTGGTGATAACCACTACCCACTACTTCCGAACCCTGAACGACAACGGCACCTACCATCGGATTGGGGCTCGTTCGGCCTTTCCCCTGGCGGGCCAGGTCGAGGGCCATCCACATAAATCGATCGTCGGCATCCAACAAAATTCACCTCGCGTTTATAAGTCAGAGATCAGAACGCAGCAAATCGGAAACAGGCAGTTGCTGTATTCTCACTCTTATAAAAAAACCCCGAGCATTAAGCTGCTTCAGGGTCTTTTAGAAAACAGGCTGTTTATTTGCCGTTTCTTCTTCCCTCCAGACTGTACTGTCGGCTCCGGATTTGCACCGGATCAGCCTTTACGGCTCGCGGGCTTTGCCCTCCGGTATCAACACGGGGCATTACCGCCGGTTCGGAATTGAAGGGTGTTCCCCTCCTCACCAGACCCTGAAGTAACGGACATATGAATTATAGCATATTTCAATATTTTTTCAAATCACCAATTAAATCCATTCCATTTTTTTCCTTGAAAATAGCTGAGCCGGCCACTAAAACAGTGGCTCCCGCTCTGATTATCTGCGGTCCGGTTTCGCTGTTGACTCCGCCATCAACCTCCAGCTCTACGGGTAAGCTGCGGGAACGGATCTGATCGGCCAGGTATTCTATCTTGGGAAGAACTGTGGGAATAAAATCCTGTCCACCGGCTCCCGGATTAACACTCATGACAAGAACCAGGTCAAGCAGAGGCCAGATATATTCTACAACAGCGGGCGGAGTGGCGGGATTTAAGGCTACTCCTGCTTTTGCCCCCAGAGCTTTGATCTTGCGCAGGGCCCGGTCAAGATGGATTGTACCTTCGGCCTGGATGGTAACCAGGTTAACTCCAGCCCGGACGAACTCTTCGATATGATTTTCCGGATCATTCACCATCAGGTGGGCATCCATAAAGAGATCTGTATGCGGGCGGAGTGATTTAACCACTACCGGACCGATGGTAATGGAAGGCACGAAATGACCATCCATAATATCAAGATGGACCCAATCGGCTCCGCTTGCTTCTATTCGTTCGACTTCTTCACGCAGCCTGCTGAAGTCCGCAGATAATAGCGATGGAGCCACTTTGACGGACATGATTAAAATACCTCCTGTTTGGCGATTTCCTGCATAAAATACTTGTAGTGATCATAGCGCATCTGGTTGATGCTTAAACCAATCTCCTGCCTTACAGCACAATCCGGTTCACTGATGTGCCTGCAGTTTCGAAAACCACACCGGCCGAGGAGGGGATCAAAATCAGGGAAATAATCTGCCAGCTGATCCGCATCCAGATCGGAAACCTCCAGCCTCGTAAAACCGGGGGTATCGACAACCGATCCCCTGCAGTTTAGATTTAAAATCTCTGCCTGCCGGGTGGTATGACGGCCGCGCTTTATTTTTTCGCTGACTATTCCTGTTTGCAGCGACAGCCCCGGCTGAATAGCATTGAGCAATGAAGATTTGCCCACTCCCGAGGGCCCGGCAAAAACAGAACACTTTCCGCTCAGGCGTTCCTCCAACTGCTCCAGTCCAGTCCCTTTAACTGCACTGGTAAAAAGAATCGGGTATGGATAGAGTTCGATTTGTCCGATTAGAGCGGCAAATTCTTTTTCTCCAACCAGATCGGTTTTATTCAGGCACACTAGTGCCGATAATTTTTCTTTTTCCGAAAAAATTAACATGCGGCTGACCAGCTGCCAGTCGCATTCGGGCTCTTTCAGAGACATAACTACAATCAGTTGATCCACATTGGATACCGGGGGACGGTAAAGGCGGTTAATCCGGGGCAGTAGTTTTTCAATCATCCCTTCACCGCTCTCAGTCGCAGAGTCTTCATCAGAAGGCTTAAATAGAACCCAGTCGCCAACCATAAGACCATTCTTACCCTTTTTAAGGGCGCCCCGGGCGCGGCAAACATGTTCTGCGCCGGACTCATCGCGGACGCTAAAAAACCCTCCCGCCGCTTTTATCACCTTCCCTTTAAGCAAATAAAACCTCCCTACTCGCCGACGATCAAATCAACAGTTTGACCCGGCAGCACTTCCTGTCCCGGTTCCGGCATCTGGCTGATAACATGCCCGGAACTACCGATCGAAAATTGATAGCGGATCCGCGGTCGCAGGCCGTTTTCATCCAGGTAGGCCAGGGCACCCTGTTCCGAGTATCCTGTAAGATCGGCCAGGGGGAAAGGCCCGCGGCCCTCGCTTACATAGACGACAACTTCTTCGCCGCGTGAAATACGGAATGATTCACCGGGAACCTGGCGGAATATTATCCCTTCAGGAACTTCATCATTATAATCCCTTTCCACCCGCATGGTTAGATCGAGTTCGCGCAGGATGGTCCTGGCTTCAAATTCAGTCCTTCCGGAAAGATCGGGGGTAATTATAAACTCAGGTCCTTTACTGACAAATAGCTCAATAACCCTGTCTTTACGAACCACGCGGCCTTCCGGTGGATCGGTTTTGACCACGTCACCGACCACTATTGTATCGTCGTAAATATAGAATATCTCAGAACCTGGTACCAGGCCGATTTCTCTTAAAAGCCGGGATGCCTCGCTCTGGCTCAGGCCTTTAACTTCGGGTACAGCAACTTCCGGTACGAAAACATAACTGCTAATCATATGGATTGCAACTCCGACGATCGATCCCAGAAAAATCAAAACCAGGAGAACCTTTAGCCAGGTTCGCTTTTTCCTGGGAGAAGCAGCATAATCGTTTTTAATCTGATTAACCTGGGACGGCCTTAAAATGGTGTCATTTTCCTCACTGCCGCTTTTATTATTCCTGGTCAGGGCCGGGTTAATGCCGGGGACCCCTTTTTCTTCAGAATAATAAAGATCTTCAAGCAGTTCGGCGGCGCTTTTATAACGATCTGCCGAGTCTTTCTGTACCGCTTTTAATATAATATGCTCCAGTGCTTCCGGCAAATCACTGACCAGCTGCCTGGGCGGAACAATCTGCTCCTGGATATGTTTCATGGCCACTGCGACCGGGCTTTCACCGTCAAAGGGCACTTTACCGGTAACCATTTCATAGAGGACTATTCCAAGCGAATAAAGATCCGATTGTTTGCCGGCCAGACTTCCCCTGGCCTGCTCCGGTGCAATATATTGGACAGATCCGATTATTTCATCGCCTACTGTCACCGTTACCCCGTCACCGGCTATGGCGATGCCGAAGTCGGTTACCTTAACTTTTCCATCGTGGGAAAAGAGAATATTCTGGGGCTTAATATCACGGTGAACAACACCTGCTTTATGAGCCTGCTCCAGGGCATCAGCTATCTGGCGTGTTATTTTTACGGCCTCTTGGGCCGGCAGGCGTCCTTTTTCCCTGATATACTGTTTCAGGTTCTTTCCGTCGACATACTCCATGACCATGAAGTAAGTACCGTCCTGCTCGCCAACATCATAGATATTTACAATGTGAGGATGTGAAAGGGCCGCGGCAGACTGGGCCTCACGTTCAAAACGGCGGATGAAGGCAGCATCACCGGTCATCTGATCCTTAAGCACTTTTACAGCCACAGTTCTTTTAAGAAGGAGATCGCGACCGCGGAAGACACGGGCCATTCCTCCTTCGGCAATTTTTTCAATTAACTCATAGCGTCCAGCCAGAATTTTTCCGATCATTAAGCTTTCTGCCCCCCAATACCGGCTGCTACGATGACGGTAATGTTATCGAATCCGCCCCGGGAATTGGCCAGATCAATCAGCGATTCGGCTAATAGTTCCGGCTCGGGTTGCCCCGTTGATGCTTCCAGAATTTCATTTTCGGAAACCAGGTTAGTCAAACCGTCGGTGCAAAAGAGAAGAATAGAGCCTGTTTCAATTTCCTGTGCGGTTATATCAACCTGGAGGTCGGGGGCAATGCCCAGGGCGCGGGTGAGAACATGCCGCTGGGGGTGATTCTTGGCATCTTCAGGTTTAACCTGTCCATTTTGGATTAACTCTTCCAACAGAGAATGATCCCTGGTTAGAAGCCTTATTTTACCGTTGTTAATAAGGTAGGCACGGCTGTCTCCGATATGGCCGATAGTGAGGTGTTTGCCGCAAAGCAGGCCAACGGTTAAAGTAGTGCCCATACCCTGCTGTTCAACTGAGGTTCCTGCTTCAGCAAGAATTAGCTCATTGGCATCAAGAATCAAGCTTCTGATCAATTTTCCGGCTTCTTCTGAAGAAAGCCGGACGGAAGGATCAAAGTCAGCCCAAAATTTTTCAGCTGCAGAAACAGCCAGCCCGCTGGCCACGTTTCCGGCCCGGTGTCCACCCATTCCGTCGGCAACTACAAGCAAAGCAGTATCAGAATCCACTTTGAAAAAAAAGTTGTCTTCATTCCGGGGACGTTCCATTCCCTTATTAGTCAGGCCTGCTACATGCACAAGAAGTAAACCCCCTGAACCGTTATTTATCTTTAATATTTTCATTCAGTATAGCAAATAGAATATCCCGAGGCAAGATTTACTCCTTTTTCCGCCATAGAGCCATATAGAATCCATCGAGATCGTGACTGTGGGGCCAGAGTGTAACTGCCTGAGAGCCTTTCTGATCTATCTGAAGCGCCTCCGGCAGCAGAGGA
>JBNJHN010000050.1:0-15256 GCA_051748565.1 Bacillota bacterium
TACATCACCGGAAATTTTAACTGTGATTGATTCCGGTAGATCTGTACCTTCCGGGTAATCTTCAAAGAGCTTGACAATCTCAAGGCAGCCCAGATCAGGGGTGTCCGGAGTGTTGGTGATGGTTCCAATCGCCCCAGATACCGGCTCGCTTCCAGCCACTACTACCAGCTGTCGGTTTGCCGGGAGGTAGGTGGGTGACCAACCGGAAACGGTTACTTCTTCGAATGTATAGGTGCCAGGGGTAAGGCTACAGAGCCGAGCTTTCCAATTATTCGTTTCATTAAGAATAACAGAGCCTGAATAAGTTACATCTAACCCTGTTATGTTAACACTGATCGGATCCGTGGGATTTTCTGAACTATTCCAGATCTTTTCGACTTCCAGGCAGCCTAGATCAGGGGTATCACGACCAGGACAATAATCAGAGATTATTAATGATGAATTTGCAGCTGGTATACCCATATAGCTCACAAATGCCGTAAGTCCCTCCAAGTTGAAATAGGGGGTGTAAAATTGCATGGAGCCTGAACCATAACCTTCCGGATCATAGGTTCCGGATCCGGTACCACCAAGTTGAAGTACGGCAAGATCGATATTAGCTTGATTGCCGGAAAGAATCCAATGTATCCAACCACTTTCAGTACGTTTGGGGTGAGTATTTACTAAATCACATCCCTCCGAGTCCGAACCCTGGGGGTAACCTGCCCAGTGAATACTACCGTCCCATGTGGACTGTGTTGATAACTCATTTGCACTCCCTGAAGCACCATCCGTGCCGTACAATACATTGGCTGGCTGTAAATTACCATTCCCGAATAATATAATAACCGGGGTTATAACTAAAATTGATGCAACCATAAGTGCAATAACGGGCATAATTTTTTTGTACTTCATTTTCATTCGTATAAAATTAAGATTCCTTAATAATGCGGGCCTGGTAAAAATAGACCTCAAAACTCCTGTCAATGAGTTATGATAACCGGGAGAATCTTGCCTACTAATCAACTTAATTGCCCCCCTTCTAAGTTCCAAAACTTTTAAAACCTAAAAGATGAGGCCGGTTTCACTACTGGCTCTGCCTGGCTCAAGTGACCATGTACAAACCAGGAATCATAGCTTCCATCAATCTTTATAGTTTGTTTTAGTTCCTACCTCCTTATTCCAATTCCTGAATTCATAATGGCTAAATAAAAAATATCTATAATTAAAAGTACAAGCTGTTTTATTAGATCTATTTGCATCATTATTCTACTTAAAATATTTGTAATTTATTAAATTCATTATCAAAATTAAGATTAAATACTTGAGGTACACTATCCTTTTGAGAGCCTGAGCAAAAATCCGCTGCCGACTATAAATGCCCCAAAGTAGACCATAATAAATAATGACCCACCAGAAGTAACCGGTAATGTACGAGGTGATTCAGGTGAAACAGTAAGTTCCTTTTCGCCGACTTGAGGTTGTCCTAAATCTAAGTCAGTTGGGGAATCCGGTCTGCCAGGTCTCTCGGGTTTCCCAGGTGTTCCAGTTCCGGGGTCGTCAGTTCCGGGGTCATCAGTTCCGGGGTCGTCAGTTCCGGGGTCGTCAGTTCCGGGGTCGTCAGTTCCGGGGTCGTCAGTTCCTGGGTCGTCAGTTCCGGGGTCGTCAGTTCCGGGGTCGTCAGTTCCGGGGTCGTCAGTTCCGGGGTCATCAGTTCCGGAGTCATCATTTCCTGGGTCAGATTCATAACAAGCCAATGCTGACAATGGAACCAATAACATTATTACTGCAACCATAAAAGCAATAACAGGCATTGCTTTCTTATGCTTGATTGTAAACTTCGACATTAAGTAAACCTCCCTTCTAAGTTTTTTAATAAAGCTTATAACCTAAAAGATGAGGCCGGTTTCACTACTGGCTCTGCCTGGCTCAAGTGACCAAATAGAAGCAAGGCTTCATCGCCTCCATCAATCTTAAATAGCAAATCTAAATTCTTGCTTCCTCCTTTTTTACAACTTAAAAATTAAAGTAATACTTATTATCGGTCATTCTCTAATAATGCCACAGTTTCAAACTGGATCTTTCCCGTATATAGTAATGCTTATAATACTTATAACCTAATCCCCATTATGGCCACATCACCCTTAAGCGTTATATTTACTGGTAATATAGAGTAATATTTGCCACAAACGGCCATTTTTTTGAAACTACCAAAATATTTAATAATAATTTAATATTCGTTATAAATTTGTTACAAATAAAAAAAGAGTACTGAAAAGAATTAGTACCCCTGTTTGTTAAACCTCAGAAAGCCTTTAATTAAAGTTTATTCCATCTCATTTAGTAAAGTAAGAATTCTTTCGTGGTACGTTGGCGAAGGCGCCCATCTGCCGCTGAGATCTTCGACCACTTTAATCGATCCCGCCCAGGATAGCCTTGATACCGAATAGTATCGTCCATGCGGTTCACCAATAGGATCCAACCCGACATAAGCAGAGATGTGGTTAAAATGTGCCCGCGCCCCGTCTGCCGGTGATGCAAACTGCTCGTAATCCTCAGGTTTATCACCGGTTGCTTTTACTGTTTTTATACCGGCCCAATTGTTATATTCAGGTGGGACTATGCCACTAAAGCGGCCAAAGCCTGTTTCATAGGCCGCCTGGGCGTAGAGGACTTCCGGACAGATGCCTGACTTTAAACCGTAATCCCAGTAAAGAGGGGCGATATCGATAAAACGCTGATGAGCTCCTTTTTCAATGGCCCACTGTTGAGCCCTGGCCATGGAAACCATCGGAGGTGAGATTATCGGGGTTGCAATTGCCGGTTTTTCGGGTTCGGTGACTTTGTCAGGCTTTGGTTCTTCCGGATTGCTATAAACCGGGGTTATTTCAGTAAATACAAGTTTTCCGGCTGATAAAGACACTGCCTTTATAACAGCGGGCAGTTTCGCTCTGAGAGCTGCCGGACTTTCTGTATATTCATGAACGTTAAATTTTTCTCCCCTGATTAAAGCCCGGGCATACTGATCAAGGATATCAGCATAGTCGACGTAGCCGCTGACACTGTCTAAGAGGGCGTAAGGTTTTTTGGAAGCAAAATCTTCGTATAAGCCGTTGGAGTTACCCAATATTTTACTGGCATATGAATCGAGTAGTTCTTCATAGCAGTACTGATGGTAACTCCCGTCGCTGCTTTTAACAACAAATCCTTCAACTGCAGCTGAGGCAGGAGCGCCAAGAGTTAATATGAGCAGTATAACCAATAGGACAAGGCAGGCTTTTCTTTGTAAGTTGCAGAATATATTATACAGGAATGACGCAGGAAAATTTCTTTTAGGCCTATCTATAACCCTTTCCACAAAAAAGCCCCTCCTTACTGAGGGACCGACAAAGCAGAAACAAATATAACCTGCTTCGGCTGCCCGGCTGTCATAGCTTCTTTTAAAGAGGCCTTAGATCCTTGGCTTTGCGCCCCTGCCTTTCGACAGGTTTGCCTTTGTCGGTCAGGTCAAACTGGTTATTAACAGTATCGTTATTTAAAGAATTCTCAATTTTAAAGACAAGTATAGCTGAAGGCCCTGATAGTGTCAACTAAATCAATAAATACGCAGGGCTTTGTCAGCCAGATCCAAACAATTATCGACTGCATCAAGCCCGAATTTTAACTCCTCTTCATTAATAGCGATTGGCGGAGCGATAATAATATTATTCCAGCGGATATAGACATATACACCCTGCTCACGCAAGCATTTGTTGAGCCGGGCCATGATTCCCGGATCCGGGCCGTTCCAGGGAGCTAAAGGTTCTTTCGTGTCGCGATCCTTATCATTCGACTCTCCCCCGCCCGTAGTAAAGAATACCTTGTTCAAATCGCCGGGTGTGTGGCTGACCATCAATTCAGCCAGCTCGCCCCTGGATTTGCTTCCAAAACTTGGAGCAATATAGCATAGCTTGTCGGCCTGCTCTTTAATTGCCTTCAAAACTTTTGAGTGCTGGTGGCCAATGTTTGTATTTACGTTCCAATTCTTCCGCCGTTGCCATGACCCGCCCGTAATTCAGATTTCTCAAGCGTATCTCATTAACCCCCGCAAATATAAGGCACAATGGTTACATGGTCCCCTTCTTTTAAAGGCAGATCCAGCGATGCATGACTCCCATTGACAATGAATTCGGCAGTTAAACGGTTGTGATCATCTATAAGAACATAATTTAGTTTATCTTTCCATTCCCGGGAAAGGTGCAAGGCCAGCTGCTGCAGGTCAACAGTATGCTCCTCCAGCTGAATTATGTACTGATCCGGCTCGCCTTTTTTGGCATAAGGAGGGAGAATTTTTATAGTCAGATTCATTCATATCCACTTCGCTTCATCAGATTGTTGTACTTCAAGGTTCCAACATGGCAACTTTTCAATATAGTGTCACGATCTCTAATAAAAACCACCCTGCATTTATGGCCGCCTTAATCATTATAACAAACTTCACTACTATATTTTTTCATAGCTGCCCGGTCGTTACATATAAAGGGGCACGAGATTGTCTACCCATGCCCCTTGTGTTAATAATTAAATACCGGTCTTACTATAAGGTTTCATCGGCCAGGTCAAGGCATTCATCAATTACATCAAGGCCGAATTTAAGTTCCTTTTCATTAATGGCAATCGGCGGAGCAAGGAACATGTAGTTCCAGCGCAGGTAGATATAAACCCCTTTTTCACGCAGGCACTTATTGATCTGGCCTATTATACCCGGGTCAGGCCCGTTCCAGGGGGCCAGCGGTTCCTTGGTTTCACGGTCTTTAACCAGCTCGATCGCGGCAAAAAGTCCGATCGAACGGACATCACCGATTGAAGGATGCTTTTCTTTTAGTTCATTGAGGCGTGTTTTAAGTATTTCACCCATTGCGGCAGCGTTTTCGATCAATTTTTCTTCTTCATAAACCTTAACTGTAGCCACGCCGGTGGCGCAGGCCAGAGGGTGACCGCTATAGGTCAGGCCGCACCAGAGCATGTTTTCGTCCAGGTAATCGGCAATTTTTTTATTAACCACTACCGCTCCAAGAGGAATATAACCCTGGGTAACCCCTTTGGCCATGGTCATCATGTCGGGTACAACATCCCAATTATCCACCCCGAACCATTTGCCTGTGCGCCCCCATCCGGTCATCACTTCATCTGCTATAAGCAATACGCCGAATTCGTCACAGATTTCCCTGATCCGAGGCAGGTATTCTTTCGGGGGCACAAAAACACCGTTGGTACCGGTTACCGGCTCGACAAAGAAAGCGGCAATATTTTCAGGTCCTTCATAGAGCATTACTTCGCGGACATGCTCTGCGCATTCCAACCCGCAGCCGGGGTAGGTTTGGCCAAAGCTGCAGCGATAACAGTAAGGTTCAAAAACACGGACCACACCGGGGATGCCAGGCTCAACCGGCGGACGCCGGGGATCTCCGGTCAGTGTAATCGCCCCGTAGGTGGCTCCGTGATAAGAGCGGTAACGTGACAATAACTTGAAGCGGCCGGTATATTGACGTGCTATCTTGATCGCATTGTCATTGGCCTCGGCACCACCAAGAGTAAACAGGGTCTTGCAGAGATCACCGGGGGTATGTTTAGCAATAAGCTCAGCCAGTTTAGCGCGGGGCTCGCTGGCAAAGTTGGGTGTTACATAGCAGATTTTTTCCGCCTGCTCTTTTATTGCAGCAATAATTTTCGGGTGCTGATGCCCGATGTTCATATTGACAAGCTGCGAGGAGAAATCGAGGTACTTTTTACCTTCATTATTCCAGAACCAGCACCCCTCGGCTCTGGTAACTTCTTCATACTGGTTCTTGCCCTGGACTGACCAGGAACGCAGAACGTATTTTCTTTCTAATTCTCCGATTGTCGACAAAATCTGCACCTCCATTAGTTATCTATGCTCATATATTATTATACTGTTTCCATTGATTATGCAACCTTAAAACTATTTATTTTCAGTCAAGTCCCAGTCTTTCCAAAGTCCCTGGTAGGGGTATCCCCTCTGTACTCCATCCCCTGAGTTTATAGTATTCAAAAAGCATTTTACCCAGGTGTGGCAGACTGCCTGCTGCAGCGCCTTCCTGACGATCATGGACCAAAAGCCGCGGCGGCAGGGTATCATTTTTACGGCTGACACCCAGGCCAACATTAATTGTACGTTTCAGGTTGAAAATTCGCTCTCCGGCTCTCAGCATTTCCTTTTCATCAAAATCCCAGCCGGTTACTGCCGAAACCCATTCGGCTATATTGGCCGGGACAACATGACCGCGAATTAAAAACTTGCAGAGCCCCAAAGCATTGAATAAAACCATAAAGTCCTGCATTGTTTTGGCCAAAAGGGCTTTGTCATCTGTTCCGTGTGGTTCATATTCGTCTTTTAAACCAACCAGCGATGCCGGAAAAGCCCGGTTCTCATTAAAGTAGGTCAGCCCTTCCAGATGGCAGGCCCCGCGGTTACCGGTGGCATATATTAAGGCCATGCTGGTGAAGGCGCGCGGATCATGATAGGCAACTTCCAACCCTTTACTTTCGACTGCAAACTCTTCGGCGAGGGGCCCGAATTCTTTTGCCGCTCTTTTTACTCCCCGGGCCAGGTATTCACCCAACCCTTCCCTGTAAGCAATTTGCCGGATCAGGGTGAGTATTGCTTCTCCGTTTCCCCATTTCGGTTTTATATCGCCAAGCAGTTCTTCCGGGATTAAATCGTGCTCGTAAAGCTCCATGGCAAATGCTATTACCGATGATCCGGACATCGTATCAATGCCCATCCGATTGCAAAGATCGTTGGCGGCAATTATGTATGCCGGGTCATCATTTAAGCACATCGCTCCAAAACCGGCAATTGTTTCATATTCAGGCCCATGCGAAACGGTGCCGCTGTATGGCCCAATAGGGACTTTCATCTCCTTGCCGCAGCGAATCGGGCAGGCAAAACAGGCATAATGCTTCTCAAAGAATTTTTCAGCCATGGCCTGTCCTGAAACTATTGATGCCCCTTCGGACCAACTGCCGCCCGTCCAGTTTCGAATAGGCAGGTCACCCAGTTTTTCTACTACGGGCACTCCACCGGCTGTGCCAAAATCGCTTAGACCTTTTGCTTTTTCACGAATGGTCGGCAAAACTTTTTTCCTGGCTTCAGCCAGGCCCTCTCGATCATACAAAGGAGGTAAATTTTCGCTTTTTGTCACGGCGATCGCTTTTAAATTTTTCGAGCCCATCAGGGCGCCCATACCGCAGCGACCTGCTGCCCGTGCATCGAGCCCATCAATCATAATGGCTGAGATAAGCACTTCGTTTTCTCCGGCCGGTCCAATCGCCGCAACTTTAATCTTTTCATCATGTTCAGATTTTAGCTTTTCAAGGGTCGCATAGGAATCTTCTCCCCACAATTTTGTTGCATCCCTGATGGCAAATTCACCATCACCAAAATATAAGTAAACCGGATTTTTTGCTTTCCCAGTGATAATAAGGCCGTCATAACCACTTGTTTTAAATGCCGCCGGCCAGTAACCTCCCACGGTCGCTTCAGCCCAAATGCCGGTCGCCGGTGATTTGCCGCAGAAAGAGGCCTTACAGGCGGTGGGAATATTATAGCCGGTAAGGATACCGGTCATGATTATCAGTGGGGCCTCTTCGGCAAGGGGAGAAAGTTCGGAATAACCACGGTCCCGGTAGATTTTGGCCGCCAGGCCACTGCCACCCAGGTAATTCCTGTATTCTTTCTCTGGTATCGTTGTTTCTTTCTGTTTGCCTGTTGTCAAATTAATTTCTAAAATCTTTCCGTAAAAGCCATTCAACTGTCTCGCAACCTCCCGGTAATTTATTTAAGGTATGCCTGTCATAACAAAAAAGACCAATGATTTTACTTCGGCTCCTATAGTATTTTTACCTTCTCATATTAAAAATATATCATAATTTGATCTTGCAAGGCCGGACTGGTAAACTAATTATCGTTGATGGTTAATATAAACGGAGTGAATTAAGAGCATGTTTTATCTATTTGTGGCATTTTTTCTTTCAATCATGAATTTAACTTCGATCAAAATTTTGTTACCTGAAATCATGATCGATCTGGGAATAGAGTTAAACTGGCTGACCTGGGTTGTTAATGCTTACACTCTACCCCTGGCGGCGCTGATACCAATCGCCGGAAGAATAGGCGATATCTATGGTCCGCGCCGTTTCTTCCTGGCAGGGCTCTTTACTTTAGGTCTCGGATCCCTGCTCTGCGGGACGTCCTTTTCACTTGCCTGGCTGATTACTGGACGGGTTGTCCAGGCCCTGGGCGCAGCTATGCTGGTTCCCAACTCACTGGCAATATTACTCTCCAAAGCAGATGAAGACAAGCGCGGTCGAGTGCTCGGCATATGGGGCAGTATCGGTGCTTCCGGGGCAGTTATTGGCCCTGTTGTTTCCGGCGCACTGGCAGATATTTTTTCCTGGCGTGGATCTTTCGTGATTATTGGTATCCTATCCCTGATCGTGGTCTTAGCAGCTGCAAGGAGCATGATCGCCAATAACGAAATTGGCACTCTTGGGAAACGTTTAAATAAAAGCTTTGATGTCCTGGGGGCCGCTGTTTTAATGGTTGCAACAACCAGCCTTTTACTGGGCATAACCCTCCTGCCGGACTGGGGCTGGCAGAACATCTGGATCCGCACCAGCATGGTTGCCTTTATATTGCTGATCTATGCTTTCTACAGGATCGAAAAAACAGCCGGTGATCCCCTGCTTAACCCCCTGCTGATGCGTGAGCCGCGCTTTAACCTGGGAGTAATGGTCGGCTTTTTGGAACAGTTTGTTGTCGCGGGTACCATGTTTGTTATGCCGATATTTTTTAATTCTGTACAGGGGCATGGGGCCGGGGTTACAGCCCTGCTTTTAACTCCAGCCGCTGTCGCCGTGGTAATCTTTTCACCGGTTGGCGGCAGGCTCTCCGATCGCTACGGACCGGGCCTACCGATAACCATCGGGATGATTATGCGCTCTATTTCTTTTATTATGCTTTCACAGATCTCCGTCGATACTGCATACTCCTTTATTGCAGCAGGGCTGGCTATAAACGGACTTGGATTCGCTATGACTTCCACACCTGCCCTCCACTCGGTACTATCAACGGTCAGCCCCGGAGAGCACGGCATTACAACGGGTGTTCATAACATGGTTCGCTTCACCGGGGTTGCTGCGGGAACAACAATTGGGGGGATTATCCTTTATACGCTTATACCTGTTTCTTTTGAAGGGCTGGCCGGGCCAATTCCCGGTTTCCGGGAAACTTACCTGTTGGGGGCGGCAGCCTGCCTGCCCGGTATAGCTGCAGGGATTTACCTGGCAAGGCTTCGGACAATAAGGTCAAGGCAGGATAAAACGGCTTTTGTCCTTGAATCAAAATAACCCGACAACAACAGCAATCCTCAATTCAATTTAATTGATCTGTCAGGAGTTTTCCTCACTGCTTTTAACCGCCTTGAATCCCGAAATAATGTCAAGCAGTTCTTCGGTAATCGCAGCCTGCCTTTCGTGCTGATAAACTGTTTTCAATTCGTCAAGCCGCTCGTTGATATTCTTTTCAGCAGCCTGCATCGCCGCCAGGCGGCTGGTATTCTCGGCAGCCAGGGATAAGGCGCAGGCCCGGTAGAGGGATACGAAAAAATATTGGCGCAGAAGGGCCGATAAAAGCTGTTTGGGCTCCATGGTGAAAATAGGCAGGGAACGGGACTCCCATTTAAGCCTTTTTTCTATTAGCTGGCCGAGATGGACCGGAAGAAGCTTTTCAGCCCTGGGGCTAAAACTGGCTGTCAGGGGGCGGTTGTAAAAAAGTAAAACCTTCTCCACCCCTTCACGGTCTCTCCATGCTTCAATTTCCTCCAGTAACTGCTGAATAAACGGAGTTATGGCGCTGATTGAACCGGGCATATTAAAACTGCCGGACAGCTTGAAACCAGCGCCGTCTATCCTGCTGATCGTCTGCTCTCCAACGGCAATAATAACTCGGTTTGAAGGTAATTCATCCTCAAATTCTTCAGTCTTGGGCCAGTATTCTTCGAGGGCATAGGTAACAATCTGCTCGTTAAAGCGTCCGGCCAGCCCGTGATCAGAACCGAAAATAAACATTAAAACCGGGCTTTGATCATCTGAAGCCCGATCTGCCGGATTTTCGAAGCTTTCGGAAAGGACGACAGAAAGACCCAGCTCAATAGTGTTATAGTAATCGTCAAGCGATTCGGCTGCTTTCTCATACTGGCGCACACTTGTAGCGGCAAGCGCTTTCATCGTCCTGACTATTGATGATAGATCTTCTCCGCTGGCGATTTGCTTTTGCAGGGCTTCCAAAGTACTCACTATTTAAGCCTCCTGCTCCTGCTCGCTTTGATCCTGCCGTTCGGGCTGATCTGTTGTTTCATTTTTTTCAACAGACTGCTCTTTATTTTCTTCCTCAATTACTTTTCGGGCTGTTTCAATAATAAGATCCTGATCATCACCCGAAAGTTCTTCGCCGCCTTCAATTTTTGCACATACTTCGGAAAGTTCTTCCTTAACAGCTTTCCTGATTTTCTTCTCTGTTTCCGGAATATCTTCTACATTCATTTCGTCAAAGAGCCCTTCGGTAACAGACAGAAGCACTGCAATCTGTTCCGGAATGGTCATAGGCTGCAATTCGGGCTGGGTCAAAACTTTACGCACGCGGCGGCCGCGTTCAATTGTCTCACGAGTCTTATCGTCGAGGCGCGTGCCGAAACGGGCAAACATCTCGAGCTCTTCGAACTGTGAATAGGATAGGCGCAGGTCGCCCGTAACGGTGCGGTAAGCCGGAAGCTGGGTTTTGCCTCCCACCCGGGATACCGATTTTCCGACATCAATGGCGGGAAGATGATTGCGCTGAAAAAGTTCCGGTGAGAGGTAGATCTGGCCGTCTGTAATCGAGATCAGGTTGGTAGGAATATAGGCTGAAATATTCTGGGCCTGGGTTTCGATAATCGGCATAGCCGTCAAAGAACCCCCGCCGTATTGATCATTTAAGTGGGTCGAGCGTTCGAGCAAACGCGAATGCAGGTAGAAGATATCTCCGGGGTAAGCTTCGCGACCCGGAGGCCTTTCCAGCAACAGCGACAGCTCACGATAGGCCCGGGCATGTAAGGTCAGATCGTCATAAATGATCAGAACATCTTTGCCCTGTTCCATAAAAAATTCGGCAATAGTGGTTGCGGCATAGGGAGCGATAAAACGCAGGCCCGGAGCACCGTCACCCGAGGCTACCACTACTGTACAATAATCCATTGCCCCGTATTTACTCAGTTGGCCAATAAATTTAGCCACATCGGCACCCTGCTGTCCAATTGAACAGTATACACAGATGACTTCTTTATCAGCCTGGTTGATAATTGTATCTAAAGCTATGGCTGTTTTACCGATCTGGCGATCACCTAAGATTAATTCACGTTGGCCCCGCCCGACCGGTATAAGAGCGTCGACTACCTTTAAACCCGTTTGTAGTGGTTCCGTAACGGCAGATCGGGCCATGATCGGCGGCGCTTCCCTTTCAACGGGGCGCCTTTCGGAAAAACTGACCGGTCCGTAGTTGTCGAGAGGGGCGGCTGCGGCATCGATGACGCGTCCGAGTAAGCCATCACCGACGGGAATGTCAACCACCCGGCCCGTGCGGCGGACGCGGTCGCCCGCTTTAATACTTTCAGAACTGCCCAGCATAATTATACCAACCTGGCGCAGGTCAAGGTTGAAAGCGATTCCGGTAATTCCCCCAGAAAATTCGACAAGTTCATCAACCTGCACACCGGCCAGGCCCGATATGCGGACTATTCCATTCCCGGTAGAGGTTACGATACCGGTTTCCTCAACCTTTGGATCTCTGCTTCGATCTTCAAGGACCCGATTTACAGTCTGTTCGGTGTCATCCAGCGTGCCGCGCATGAAATCTAGCAAAGAGTTACTTCCGGTCTCCTGTTTCGTCACTGCCGGATACCTCCCCGGTTAATTCTGCAGAAGCTTGCTGATCAAAATCTTTTAATATCCGCTCTTCAACGTCGTCGAGGTAGTTGTCTATATTCCAGGAAACGCGGTACCCACCCGCGTTTAGCTCAAGCCCGCAAACCAGGGATTGGTCAGTTTTTGCTGAGAGCTTAAGCTCAGCTTTGTGCTCCGACACAACTTCCTGCAGCTCTTCCCGCAATTTATTTAATTTCTTTTTGGGCGGCTCAAAAGCGCTTTGCAGAAAAACTTCATCCTCTTCTGAAGCAACAGCTTCCTTCAGTTTTGACCGTTCTTCTTCGGGCATCTCCCTGATTTTTTTCAGAAATAGATCCCAGGTTAATGCTTCAAGTTCGGCATCAGCCAGGTCTTCAAGACAGCGTCGGGCAATCGAACAAGCCTGCTGACCAATCCGTTTGCGCAGCTCACTGATAAAAGTCTCTTTTTCACGTTCAAAAGCATCTTCCCAACGGCGCCTTGTATTATCGACTTCCTTACGGGCTTCCTTGAGAAGATCTCGTTTCTCTTTCTCTGCCTTCTCGCGGGCTTTCTCAATTATTTCTTCTTCCTGCTCTTCGAGCTCTTCTTTTTTTTGACGGTAATCGAGCGATTCTTCTTCGGCTTCTTTTTTCTGCCTTTCCGCCTCTTCTTCCCGCTCCACGATTTTCTGTTCTCGATCATCCATGGCCCGGATTATTGGGCCATAAAGGAAATAACGCAGTAAAAAGACCAGGATAAGAAAATTAATGATCTGAAACATTATCGTATACCAATCAATAATCATAGTAGTTCTCCTATACATTAGGCTTAAGCTGCTTTTCCTCCGTTACTCCAGGAAATAGGTCCAGAAAGGATTTGCAAAGATGAGAATCATACTGACCACAAAACAGTAAATTGCAGTTGACTCGATCATGGCCAAACCGACAAAAAGAGTTCTTGTGATAGTATTCGCTTCGTCGGGTTGCTGGGCAATCGAGCTTAAAGCCTGGGCCACTGCGCGCCCCTGCCCCAGAGCAGGGCCAATTGAGCCGAATGCTATGGTCAATCCGGCAGTAGCAATCGAAATAATGCCCACAAAAGCTAAACTTTCCATATCAACTCTCTCCTTTTTTTACTATTTCCTGGTGCGCCTTGCTGGCTGAAGCGATATAAACCATGGCCAGGATGGCGAAAATATAAGCCTGAATTAAACCGGTAAGCAGACCCAGGGCCTGCATAATCACCGGAAATAAAAGCGGAGTGATTGTCAGCAGTATCGCAACAATAACCGTGCCGCTCATGATATTGCCGTAGAGACGCACTGCCAGGGCCAGAGTGCGGCTGAGCTCTCCGATAATATTAAACGGAAGCATAAAAACAGTTGGCTTCACATATTGTTTCAGGTAGTTAACAATTCCCTGTCGGGCAATGCCGAAAACCGGTACGGCGATAAAAACACATATGGCCAGCGCCGCGGTGGTAGATAGTGAACTGGTAGGCGGTGTATAACCGGGAACAATAGTTAAGATATTTGATATAGCTATAAATATAAACAGGGTGCCGATAAAGGGCAGATACGGTTTCGGATCCTGGCGGCTTACCTCGCGTATTTGCCCCTTAATACCGCTTACCAGCACTTCCAACAAATTCTGCCAGCGGGACAGATCTCCTACGCTGGTAAGTTTCCTGGTAACCAGCCACGAGCCAAACGTAAGCAAAAACATGACCAACCAGGTATATAATATGGTAGCGTTAATGGTAAACCAGCCCCATTGAAAGAGAATAATCTCATCAGGATTAATAGTCATGTCAGCCTGCAGCCTCCCTTCACATCCGCTGCCTGAGGTTGATAGTTGGGAATAACTTCCACCTACAATCTCCAGATCATTACTCCGGCCTGATCTCCTAAACTGGACCAGGAGTTATTTGGAAGTTCTATTTTAATTACCCGGTTTAAGCCTGTATGCCAGGTATGTTCTGGAAATTAAGAAACCGACTAAAGCGGCAACCAGGTAGGGCCAGTCCTCTTGAGCAAGCAGGTAGAAGGCGCCCAGCGCCACTGCGACACGAATAATAAAGCTTGCTGTAGATAAAAGATAGGGATTGCCGCTGCCGATCATTTTCTGCACTGTCCACCAGAGTCCCCCGAAAAAGAACGCTCCAAGCAGAATACCGGCCAACAGCGCTAAAAACAAGTAGAGAACAAACAAGAGACCGGGCTCCTTTCCAAAAATGCTTAACCACCGGCTTCACTTTACTTTTCGTTATCATCATTATCCGGACGGCTTTCCCTGTTTACCCAGTACCAGGCATTAAATAAGCCAAATATCAATCCGATAAACAACATGGTGAGTGTCCAGGAATAAGGACCGGGCCAGGTTCGATCAATCCACAGGCCTGCTATCACCCCGATCAAAGTGGTAATCGCAACAGTCCAACCGACCATTCCGAACATACCGAGTCCAAACCAGACACTGCGTTCGCGGGTGCGGCGGGCTTTGATCCTCCGCTTTGCTTTCTCCCCGACCGTTCTCGGCAGACCTTTTTCTTGATCTTCTTTTTTCTTTTTATCACTCATTAGCTCTCCCCTCCCAGGCGGGAAAACCGCCGCAGGGTATCAGCTTCCAGGCGGGCCATTACCGCGCGGGACTTCTTCTCACTTTCACCGAGCACCTTCAGTTCATTGTCGACAGCATCTCCCAGCACTTCCAGGGTCTCTCCCGAAATTGCCCGTGCAGCCGATACATAAACCTGATCTCCCTGTTTAACCAGAATACCTTCGTCGAGAGCCAAAAAATGCTCCTCATGATCCGGTGTGACGTAGTAAAAAATACCGGGCACAAGGGCGGCAATAAAATCGATATGGCGCGGTAGAATACTAAAAAAACCGTTTTCAGCTTCTGCAGTCACCTGCTCTACTTGTTCTTCAAGTAAAACACCGGCCGGTAAAAGTATTTTCAGGTTCATCTCGAGGCGCCCCAATCCCTGGTTAACAGTTGGTTGTTGGAAATTCTACTATTCCATTTCTTTTACGCATCTCAATCAAGCATTCATCGGTTCAGCAGACGGACAATACAAGCCTGAGGCTTACTCGTCTTTACCCTCCGTTTCAGTTCGGTCTGGTGCAGGTTTCTCTGCCCCATTACCTGGCTTAGTTTCAATGCTATTCGATTTTTCTTCTTTAAGTTCATTTTCACTTTCATCTGATTTGTCTTCTCCAGGCTTCTTTTTAGATCCGGATTTAGATTTTATATCTTCGATTTTACCAAGCATATAAAGATCTGACTCGGAGCGT
>JBNJHN010000051.1:0-15104 GCA_051748565.1 Bacillota bacterium
GTTTTTACAACGGAATATTACCGTGCTTGCGCATCAGGCGCTGTTCACGTTTTGTCCCGACCATTTCCAAACCCCGAATTATATAGGCTCTGGTTTCACGCGGATCGATAACCTCGTCAATCCAGCCCCGTGCTGCAGCAATGTAAGGGTTGGCATACCTCTCGCGATACTCATCAACCAGCTCCTGCCGTTTCAGGGTCTTATCATCGGCAGCTTCCAGCTCACGCCTGTTGACAATATTTACTGCGCCTTCCGGCCCCATTACAGCAATCTCGGCAGTGGGCCAGGCCAGGCAGATATCGGCGCCCAGCGACCGGGAATCCATAGCTATATACGCTCCGCCGTATGCCTTACGCAGGATTATAGATATCTGGGGAACCGTAGCCTCCGAATAGGCATAGAGAATCTTGGCCCCGTGACGGATCACTCCGCCCCACTCCTGCTCCACGCCGGGCAAATACCCGGGTACATCGACAAAGGTTACCAGGGGCAGATTAAAGCTGTCGCAGAAACGGACGAAGCGGGCAATTTTATCCGAAGAATTAATATCCAGGCAGCCGGCCTTAACCAGGGGCTGGTTGGCAATAATGCCTGCCGCCCGCCCGTTTATCCGGGCGAAACCTACTACCGCATTCTGGGCATAACCCTGGTGAACCTCCATCAGGTCGCTGCCGTCGACCACCCGCTTGATAACTTCGCGGACATCATATGAGCGGTTGGGATTATCAGGCAGCAGTGTGGCTAAATCTTCACCTTTAAGCTCTGGTTCAAGCGCTTCAGCCATTGGAGGGTCATCAATATTATTGGAAGGCAGAAAACTTAAAAGTCTGCGAATCTGGGCGAAACAATCTTCTTCATTTTCGGCAAAGAAATGGGCTACACCACTGGTCTGATTATGGGTAGCAGCTCCCCCCAGCTCTTCTGCTGTAACTGATTCGCCGGTTACCGCCTTGATCACCTGGGGCCCGGTGATGAACATGTTGCCGGTTCCGCTGACCATGAATACAAAATCGGTGATCGCCGGAGAATAGACTGCTCCCCCGGCACAGGGCCCCATGATTATGGACAACTGGGGGATTACCCCCGAGCAAAGAGTATTCCTGTAGAAAATCGACCCAAATCCATTTAATGAGTAAACGCCCTCCTGGATGCGGGCGCCTCCCGAATCATTTAGACCAATTACGGGAGTCCCATTTTGAGCCGCCAGATCAAGCACGCGGCATATTTTATTAGCATGTACTTCACCAAGTGAACCGCCGGCCACAGTAAAATCCTGGGCATATACATAGATGCGCCTGCCGGATATCGTGCCAAACCCGGTGACAACACCTTCCCCCGGGTTGGGGTATTCAAGGCTGCTGGCATCTTCCAGTCCGGTCTGAGCAAAGGTGCCTATCTCAACAAAGCTACCCTCATCAAGCAGTTTGTTTAGCCTTTCCCTGGCAGTCAGCTTCCCTTTATCATGCTGAGCTTCAACCCGTTCATCTCCACCGCCGGCAAGGGTCCGCTTGCGCCTCTCTTCAAGGTGCTTTAATTTATCATCCATTTCTTTCACCACTTTCTCAAATATTCTTTCATTTATTTATCTCTCGCAAATTTCGATTAATACTCCACCGGTCGACTTAGGATGAAGAAAGGCTATTTTAGCTCCTCCCGCCCCGTAGCGGGGTTTTTCATCGATCAGGGCAATCCCTTTATCTTTTAACTCCTTCAGTTTATCCTCAATATTATTGACCCGGAATGACAGGTGATGAATTCCTTCACCCTTCTTTTCTATGAATACCCCTACGGGTCCTGAAGGTACAGTCGTCTGTAAAAGTTCAATTTTGCTCTCGCCTACAGGGAAAAAAGCAACCTTAACTTTTTGTTCTTCGACCACTTCAGTTCCCTTAAATTCCAAACCAATCTGATCCCGGTAAAAACTGATCGCTTTTTCCAGATCAGATACAGCTATTCCGATATGATCAATCTTTTCGAACACGATCAACGCTCCTGTCCTATTGGTTTTGCTTAACCTTTTTTTTAATAAAACCTATTATTTCTTCAGTCGTAGATCCGGGTGTAAATACTTCCGCCACCCCGTTTTCCTTCAGATAGGTAATATCTTCTCTTGGAATAATTCCTCCGACAACAACTACTATATCACTACTTTCCTTCTCACGCAGCATTTCCAGAATCGGGGGAAGAAGCTGCATGTGCGCCCCTGAAAGTATGCTTAAACCGATTACCTGTACATCTTCCTGGAGCGCTGCTTCAACAATTTGTTCGGGGGTCTGTCTCAGACCGGTATAGATTACTTCCATTCCGGCATCACGCAATGCCTGGGCCACTACTTTTGCCCCACGGTCATGTCCATCAAGACCTACCTTGCCGACAAGCACTCGCACCGGTTTATCGGCCATCTAAATATTCCTCCTTGTCAAATGTGGCCATTGCTCAGAGAGTGATTTGCTGCTGATATTCACCAAAAACATCCCTGAGAACACCACAGATTTCTCCCAAAGTAGCGTAGGCTTTTACCGAATTAAATATATAAGGCATCAGGTTGTCATCAGATTGGGCAGCACTGCGCAGTTCCTGCAGGGACTCAGCCACCTTACCCTGGTTTCGACTGAGGCGTACCTCTTTTATCCTCTCCACCTGGCGTTGGCTGGTTGCCGGATCCATTTTCAGAAGATCAATCGGCTGTTCGCCGCTGGTTTTAAAACGATTTACCCCGACAACTACCCGCTCCTGGGATTCTATATCTTTCTGGTACTGGTAAGCACTGGCCTGGATCTCTTTTTGAATAAATCCTTTTTCTATAGCTTCGACTGCGCCGCCAATTTCATCTATGCGATCTATGTAACGAAGCACCTCTTCTTCAATGTGATCGGTTAAACTTTCTATATAATACGATCCTCCCAGGGGGTCAGCCGTATCGGCGGCACCGATCTCATAACCGATAACCTGTTGAGTGCGAAGAGCAAGCAGAACAGAGTGTTCACTGGGTAGGGCCAGGGCTTCATCGCGTGAGTTGGTATGCAATGACTGGGTCCCGCCCAGAACTGCACTTAAGGCCTGGAAAGCAACACGCATGATATTTACATCAGGCTGTTGGGCTGTCAGGGTTGACCCCGCTGTCTGGGTGTGAAAACGCAGCATCATTGAGCGCGGGTTAGTTGCCCCAAAACGGTTTTTCATAATCCTTGCCCAGATTCTCCTGGCGGCCCTGAATTTGGCAACTTCTTCGAAAAAGTTTAAATGGGCATTAAAAAAGAATGAGAGACGGGGAGCAAATTGATCTACTTCCAAACCTGCCTCTACAGCCGCTTCGACATAAGCTATGGCATTGCATAAGGTAAAAGCCACCTCCTGGACGGCGGTTGATCCTGCTTCCCTGATATGATAACCGCTGATGCTGATCGTATTCCAGGTGGGTACTTTTTCTCCGGCAAAGGCAAAGATATCGACAATCAGGCGCATCGATTCCCTGGGCGGAAAGATATAAGTGCCGCGTGCCACATATTCTTTTAAAATATCATTTTGAATAGTACCATTAATCTTATCCATGGGGATACCCTGTTTTTCTGCTACCGCCATATACATAGCCAGCAAAACTGCAGCAGGCGAATTGATAGTCATCGATGTGCTGACCTGATCAAGCGGAATCTGATCCATCAGAATTTCCATGTCAGCAAGGGTATCGATGGCAACTCCGACTTTTCCTACCTCACCCCGGGCAAGGGGATGGTCTGAATCGTATCCAATCTGAGTAGGCAGATCAAAAGCCACACTCAGGCCGGTTTGCCCCTGCTCTAACAGGTAGCGAAAACGCTTATTGGTTTCTTCGGCGCTTCCAAAGCCTGCATACTGGCGCATTGTCCACAGGCGGCCCCGATACATTGTCGGCTGTATCCCCCGGGTGTAGGGATACTCTCCGGGCCAATTCAGCCCTTCCAGGTAGTCAAATTCTTCCAGATTAAGCGGATCGTAAATCCTTTCTATTTCAAGATCCGAGTCAAGTTTAAAATGCCTGCGCTCGGGATGTTTCTCTATCACCTTGTTTGCTTTTGCCTGCCAGGCCGCTTTAGCCTGTCTAAGCTCATCTTTTTTACCCGAATCACCCAATTTTTATGCGGCCTCCTCCCTTTTATTAATTTAACCCTTCTTTTATTGCCTGTCATTTTAGATAATTTGAGTGTTAGCTTTCAGCCAATACGGACTTGATCAAACCAGGCAGTTTTGCCGGCAAGTCAGCCACACTAACACCCGCTTCAGTAAGCGCTTCGACCTTGCTATCAAATGTGCCCCTGCCCCGCTCTATGATCGCTCCCGCATGGCCCATTCTTTTACCGGGAGGTGCACTGCGGCCGGCTAGGTAGGCAAAAACAGGCTTACTGACCGATTTTTTGATAAAAGATGCTGCTTCTTCCTCGGAGCTTCCCCCGATTTCTCCAACCAGGATAATCGCTTCAGTGGCTGGATCTTCTTCAAATTTTTTCAAAACATCGATAAAATGCAGCCCCACAACACGATCTCCTCCGAGACCTACAACTGTTGTGGTTCCTACTCTGTTTTCGGTCAAATGACCGACAATTTCATAGCAAAGAGTACCGCTTCTTGAAACGACTCCCACTGGACCGGGAATAAAATACTGACTGGGCATGATACCGATCTTTGAGCTTCCCGAAGAAACCAGCCCGAAAGTATTTGGCCCGACAACAACAGCTTCTTTCTGTCGGGCATGAGCCATGATATCCATGGCATCGTGCAGAGGTATATGTTCCGGGATTAAAACTAAAATTTTCACACCCGCATCTAAAGCTTCCAGGGCGGCATCTTTGGCAAATGGCGCCGGGATAAATAATATGCTCGCATCAGCCGGTTCTTTTTCCATTGCTTCGAAAACTGTATTGAATACAGGCACCGTTTCTACGGTTTGGCCGCCTTTGCCGGGTGTGACTCCACCGACCACTTTCGTTCCATAAGAAAGCATCTGAACAGTGTGAAAAGACCCCTGATTGCCGGTTATGCCCTGGACCACAACACGCGTGTTTTCATTTATATATATAGACATTCATTAATCTCCCTTCCTCAATGCAAAATATTCTGCGTTAATTAGGATGTGCCGGTTAGGTCAACAGCATGGCTTACAGCATCATCCATAGTGTTAAATGTTTTTATGCCTACCTTTTCCAGGATTTTTCGGCCTTCTGCTTCGTTGGTTCCAACCAGGCGAAACGATACCGGCAGGTCAATACCCTTGCTTTCCTTGACTTTAACAAAAGCTTCTGCAACAACATCACAGCGGGTGATTCCGCCAAATATATTAATCAGGAGCACCTTTGGATTGGTCCCCAGCAACAGCTCCAGGGACTGGGCTGTTTTTTCAACATCGGCGCCACCGCCAAAATCGAGAAAATTGGCCGGCTCTCCCCCATAATGCTGAACCATATCGAGAGTAGCCATGGTTATTCCGGCGCCATTTGCCATAACCGCAATATCGCCATCAAGCTCAACATAAGCCAGGTCAAGCTCTTCCGCTTTTAATTCCAGGGCTGTTTTTTCTTTAATTCGCGGCAGTTGGGGATGACGGTAGAGGGCGTCATCATCGATGGTAACTTTGGCATCAGCGGCAATAAGACCATCCGGAGTTACTGCCAGGGGGTTAATTTCAGCTAATTCAGCATCAAGTTCTCTAAATAGGCGGTACAGCCTGGGCAAAAATTTGATAAACTCTTTTTGCAGTTCACCACTGACTCCCAACAGGCGGCAAATTTCCCGGACCATATAGGGCTGAAGCCCGACTGTCACATCAACTGTCCACCTGATCATACGATCTTCAGGGACATCTTCCACATCCATGCCACCATCCAGAGATACGAGCACTACGGGACGGTGGCCAGCCCCATCGACTGTTATAGCCAGGTAAAGTTCCTCTTTAATTTGAATCTTTTCTTCAACAAGCAGATTTTCGGCAGTAAAACCGCCAAGTTCCATTTTTAGAATACGTTCTGCTTCAGTTTTTGCTTCAGCGGGATTTGAAGCAAAAGCAATCCCCCCCGATTTGCCTCTTTTCCCGGTCAGCACCTGTGACTTTATGACTACTTCACCCAGTTCTTCTGCGGCTTGTGCAGCTTCTTCAGCATTTTTTACCACTTTACCGCGGGGAATCGGAATATCGTAACGGTCAAAGAGTTCTTTTCCCAGGTATTCATAAAGCTTCAATGTTAATCCTCCATTCAGTAATAAATTTGATTAGTCACCGTATTTTTTTAACTTATTATATAAAGTAGCAAGCGATATGTTCAAGGCCTGAGCCGCCTTTTTTTTCCCTTCCAGGGTTTCCCCATACCTGGTTAAAGCCAGTTTAAGCATTATTTCTTCCATCTTATCAAGGGGAATTATTTCATCAAAAGCAGGTGCTTCCTGGTTCCCCAGGCGCCCTATATATGGAGAAAGATGATGATGTTCGATAACCGGGCCGTCGGCAACAGCCATTGAACGCTCAATGGCGCTTTTAAGCTCGCTGATATTGCCCGGCCAATCGTACTCGGCAAGCTCTTGTAATGCGCGTGGTGAAATTTCCTGAACTTTTTTACCAAGTTTTCGGTTCAGGCGGTCGATCAATGCAGAAGCCAGCATCGGTATATCTTCAGGACGCTTGCGCAGGGGAGGCAAATTAACCGTAACTGAGCTGAGTTTGCGGTATAATTCTTCCGAAAAATGACCCTGGAGCGATGCATTTAACAAGTTATCACTGGCCGATGCAATTATCCTGACATCAATTGAAATTGGTTGATCTCCACCGATACGGTTAAAACATTTTTCTTCCAAAACTTTTAAGATTTTTTTCTGCAGATAAGGATTAAGCGAATTTATTTCTTTAATAAACAGGGTACTTCCTTCAGCTAATTCAATTTTTCCTATGCGTGTACGTAAAACTCCCGGCATTGCGCCTTTCTCGCAGCCGAAAATTTCTATTTCCTGCAGTGAATCGGGAACTGCTGAACAATCGATGACTATCAAAGGTCTTTTTTTGCGGGAACTGCTGTTGTGGATAGCCTGGGCAAAAAGGCTTTTACCGGTTCCGCTTTCACCGCTAATCAATACTGCAGATTCACTGCGGGCGGCTTTTCGACCTTTTTCAATGGTAGAAAGATAATTTTTGCTCTTACCGGTCAGCGATTCAAAGGTAAAACGGCTTCCTGATATTTGATCGATCTGGGCATAAAGGTTATCAATAATATCGTTACTGTGTTTTAGTTCATCCATTAACTTTAGGATATCACCTACCGGCTGAAAAACTACAACCGCACCCATAAGTTCTCCGTCTACGATAATAGGTGAAGCATTTGAAATGACGTCGGCATCTGAGCCGCCGACATAGGTCCGATAGCCGGTTACCGGTTTCTGCTGTATAAGCGACTGCGCCAGAGCTCCGTGAGGCGAAACTTCGAATATACTGCAGTTAACACGCTTACTTTCTGGGATACCGGTCACCCGTGTGAATGCCGGATTGACATACTTGACTATACCCCTGGCATCTACCACTTCGATTGCGTCCTGGACCGAATTCAATATGGCCAAAAGTTCACCTTTTACCAATCGTGTCTCAAAAAGTTGTTCCCGGGAATTTAATACCGCTTTTAATATCGAGGGAGGCGTTAACTGTTCCAACTTGACTCCACTGCTCAATTTCCCCTGCAGATAAACCCCCACGGAACTCTCACCTGTTCCATTAATTATTGTCTCCAGCTCTGGAAGAGCAGTTATTTTATCGAGATCGGCAGTCACAAAATACTGTTTTCTTTCTGCTTCCGTCAGCCAGTCAAATTTTCCATCCGGACAGGCTAAGCCGACCAGGTCAATTTCACTGCACTGCTTCAGGAGGCGGAATAAGTCCGCCCCTCGCCTTCCGTTTATCACCAATGCCGTTTTAATCAAGAGGTCAAACCCGCCCCCTTTCCTCATCTTAGAATATTCGTAAATATTAGAAGAAATCCTGCTTTATATCTCTTGTTTCTACTTTAATTCTTAGAACGCTGGCAAATCGTACTCCAAATCCACAATCAGACAAAGATTTAGTACACAGGGACGGAGGTAGTGTACTAAAAACGGGTAATAGTTGAATAAATGGGTAAAAGCTATTATAATAAGGGCGGTTAAAGAACAGGCGGGCGTGGCGGAACTGGCAGACGCGCTGGACTTAGGATCCAGTGGGAGCAATCCTGTGGAGGTTCAAATCCTCTCGCCCGCACCATTGATTTTATCGGTATCTCGCCTAAACCAAGTTTAATATGGACTCGAATTCTATTTTCATAACTATCATGAGTAATGGGTTTCAAATTCCCTTTTTTATAACTTTTTTTCAAGCCGTGACGAGATCAAGCATACCCTTGCGGATAAGCATTCTTTGAATATTTTAAAGCCTTTATTCCCAAGGATTTCTTCCTGTTACTCTGAGCTTA
This sequence comes from Bacillota bacterium, assembly GCA_051748565.1. Classification (GTDB taxonomy): domain Bacteria; phylum Bacillota; class Dethiobacteria; order DTU022; family DTU022; genus SKPH01. The sequence goes on from JBNJHN010000051.1 coordinate 8,454, forward strand.
AATGCTTCGTGCCCATGCACATTTCAAAACACTGTTCCAGAATACCATAGTCGTAAATGGGGTTTCTAAAGTCTTCTATTGTTGAAGGGTACGGAAAATAACGAGTTTCAAAGTGATACATCGTCTGACACCAGATTTCTAAATTAGGTTCATGAAGGTCAGGTTTATTTGCCAGTTCTGAAACAGATAACCCGTTTTTATTATGATGCAAAGCTTGGAAAATTCCGACCTTACCCCCAATGTTTATAAGATGGGTAGCCAATGAAATTTGATTTGGCGTGGAATTAAGGTAATATATATTAGTAAGGATTAATAGAAGATTTTGCAATTCTTCGGCTTTTAGTATAGCAATTAATATATTTTTCTGGGTATAAACTCTACTTTGCTTACGCCAGGGGGATCAATCAATTATGCATGTGCAAAAAGTAACTCTTTTCCCTGATAAATATCCTGTCAAAGACATTTATCCCTTTAACCTCTACCATCTGAATCTTACCAGGGAATTAATATTAAACAATCGAGTAACTTTTTTTGTTGGAGATAATGGTTCAGGAAAATCAACGATTTTGCGAGCAATAGCACAGAAATGCGGTATTCACATCTGGGAACCGATGGAGCGCACACGGTTTAAATATAACAAATATGAGCATGAACTCTATAAATATATCGAAGTAGATTGGACAAATGGAGTGGTGCCAGGCTCATTTTTTGGGTCTGCCATATTTGAACATTTTGCAAGAAACCTCGACGATTGGGCTTCTGCTTCACCGAAAGTCCTAGATTACTTTGGTGGCAGTTCATTGATGACAAAATCCCATGGGCAATGCCATATGGCATTTTTTGAGAATCGTTACAAAATTAAAGGTATTTATCTTTTAGATGAGCCAGAAACAGCCCTTTCTCCCAAAACACAACTCCAGTTCCTAAAACTTTTAAAAAAAATGACTGGCCAAGGTCATGCACAGTTTATCATAGCTACTCATTCACCCATTTTGTTAGCGGCGCCTCATTCAACAATATATTGCTTTGATTGTTCCCCAGTCCGCCAAATAGTCTATGAAGATTCGAGCCATTATAAAATATACAGTGATTTCATGAAAAACCGCGAGAAATATTTATAAGACTTATATTTAACCTGCATTCAACATGAGAAGTCATATGGTATAACTAAAACATGGAAAAGGAAATAATTAGCAGGTTCAGAGATAAACCAAAAAAATTGCCTGGTGGACAATGGCAGTTGGCTTATCCACTTTAATCCCAGGATCTCTGCTCATTATTTTTGCAACTGTCATAAGACCATATTTAAATGTGGCAATCAGTGAAAATATTGGAGCAATCATTGGGTTCTGGTTTATGATAATTACCTTAATAATAATTTTCTCTGCCATAACATTGGGATATATTGGATACAGAAAAGGTGAAAGATCCTGGGTTTTATGGTTAAGTCTTATCCCAGCAATTCTAAACGTTCTATTCTGGTCTTTTATGATCATTGGTGAATTCATTTTTCCCTCACTGATCAGATTTGAGAATGCCTCTTATAAGTATAATGCCTAATATCCTTTAAGAAGTGGCTACGAACTTAAGGAATGAAAAGATGGAAACGATAAATAACGTTGAATTAAGAGATGAAAGTATTTATCCTGACGAAAATGTACTGCGGTCAGTTATAGGTAAATCCTATGAATCATATGCCTTGCTGTTGGAAATATTTAACAAGAATGAATTAACATATGAGTGGAGATATTATCATGATGGAAAAGCCTGGTTATTTAAAGTACAAAAGAAGAAAAGAACAATAGTATGGATGTCGGCATGGAAGGGATATATGCAAGCAACAGTCTATTTTCCAGAAAAATACATTGAAAAAGTCTATCAGTTAGACATCAGTGAAGAGATGAAACAGAAAATCAAATCAACAAAGCATGTAGGGAAATCAAAACCATGCATATTTGAGATAAGAGATGAAAATATTCTCTCCGATTTTTCAAAGGTAATGAAATTGAAGATTGAGTGCAAATAGGGAAATCGGGCACTACACAGTGTAAACTTTTTTTATAATCACTTCATTCACACATTGTCTATAATCATTTACGCATTCATAAAATGACTTCATAGCTCATTTATCATCCCAGCAGTATTTTTTATTCTGAAGAAGTTTGTCAAGATTGCAGTTCAAACATAGACCGTTGTGACAGCAAATAACCTCTCCACATTCAGGGCAACACCATATTTCTTCTTCTTTTTCCAAGCAGTTCACACTTATGCCCATGTGAGTACAGTTTTCCCCTCTGGGGATAAAACCAGGACAATATTTTTTATGGAATCCATGTTTGTTTAAGTCTTTTTTTTCATAAATTGATAAGAAATGCATAAGCTACAGTTCATACCACATGGAGCAATGAGGTCTTCCTTTATATTGAAAGTTACACCCACCAATCTAATTACTACTCTATTTTGAACAACCGCTGGATGATCTATTGCAAAATTCTATGTTTAACTGTCGGGTTCTGTATTTTTCTTTTGCCGAAAACATCAAATACAACTACCAGCACTATTTAGTTTTTCTTCATGGAATATATGACGCTGCTTTCATAAGGCGTTTTATATCTCTAAGTCCAATTTTCCCTTTAAAATATTGATTGTCTTTATTTACCTGATCCAGTTTGCCACATAATTCATCTGAATCAGCGTTTGAAACCAATTCAGGATTATTATATCCTGCAAAAACCAACATCCTGGCAAAAATGGGACTAACCCATTGGATGCGATTGATATCAACTAAAGCGTAATATTGTCAATAAACTCTCGGTCAAATTCAAGCTCATTTATTATTTCTGATATTGTTTCAGGGAAACTTAATGCTTCAAATAATGAAGCTGAATTCTTGTAGCCAAGGTTTTCAAGCTTCACAAGTTCTTCTTTGGGAAGCCAATCAAAAGCACTTAATGGATATGCTTTTGGGAAATAACCTTCCACTTCACGCCTTAGTAAAGTGAGATAATCACTACTAACCCCCGTCTTCTTGGAAAGTAAAGGTATATTTTTTGTGTTTTTCAATTCTTTTCTTAGATCGGCAAGAGTTAAAAAGCCATGTTCTTTGAATTTCTCAAACTGTTCATCAATGTTTTCCTTGAGCATAATTCGATGATGTTGGGTGTATAATGACCTAAAGGGGTGATCATGATGGCAGTCGAAAAAGCATCTTACAAGGTAATCATCAAAGATAGAAATTTTGAGGTTCGGCTTTATGATCCGATGATAGTTGCAGTTAGTCGGGAGAATGATTTAAAAGGCACTTCTGGTTTTAATCAATTATTTAACTATATTAGCGGAAGGAACCGGGAATCCAGAAAAATAGCAATGACCGCACCAGTTATAAATAATCTGGATAATGAAGAATCAGCAATAGCTTTTGTAATGCCCAAAGAATACAGCTTAGAAGAGTTGCCTCAGCCACTTCATTCTGAATTGCAATTTAAACAAATACCAGAGCGTTACATAGCTGCAATCACTTTTTCAGGCAATATCAATAAGGAGATAATCGAGAAAAAGAAGCATGAGCTAGTAGAGTGGTTAAAAGAAAAACAAATCACTGTCATAGGCTCTACTGAGTTGGCACGCTATAATCCACCTTTTATTCCAGGGTTCATCAAACATAATGAGCTGTTAGTTGAAGTAAACTCACCCGCGTAATAAGTAAAATATCAAGATCTATTAAATTGTCGCAGGAATCAATCTGACAGCATTTTACATGCCTGTCGTGTAAAAAGGATAGCCAATTACAGCGGTAGTTTTTCCTGACATATGAGAACTACAGATATAATAACTTGTTTTTACAATGGAATTATTCAAAAAAGGTGGAAATTAATAATGATCCACTTCGGAATTGCTTTGGGTTTAATTTTACTTGGCTATTTGGTTAAGTATAAAAAGTGGAGCTGGCTTATTGCTGGATATAACACTTCTACTAAAGAGCAAAAGGATAAATATGACGTAAATGCACTATGCGACGCAGTTGGGAATTTTGTCTTTGTCTTGAGTGTTATCCTTTTAATAGCTGCTTCAGGAGAGTATCTTGGTTTAGATTGGGTTATAGCTACCAGCTGGATCATTTTTTTTATTGTTTCGGTAGCAACTCTTATTTATATTAATACGGGAAATAGATATATTAAATAGATAATTTTAGGGAAACCCTTGATAACGAATAACGAACACTGTTTATATAGGACAGATTATAATTTATTTTACAGCACGAAATAATCCCAAAACCAAAGCTTATCCTTCCATAATCTCTACACATAATGAATATGAAAAACATATACCTACCTTTGTTAATAGACCATTGTCACGTGAAAATTTTTTTGAAGGGGTTGCGTTATTATTTTAAATATGATATATATATATAACATAATAATATTTATATATAATTTTATGCTTTAAATATCTAACATTAGGAGGTTTTATCAATGCAAAAAAATCCAATACGCTTTCTGGGTTTGGTAGGTCTGTTAGGGTTACTGGGGTTAATAACTGGTAATACAGGTTTTTATGGCTTCTTCGGTTTCTTTGGTTTCTTCGGACTTGCCCGTCATACAGATGATGAAATGCTAAGACACAACCTGGCACGGGCAGGTTTGAATGCTTTCATTGTCTCCCTGTTAGGATTTCCTGTTGCGGTAATCGCTGTCTCTTTTATTGACTCAATGGAAGCAATGCTTGCTTTTTTTGCGACCTTTTTCGCCGTTTTATTTATCATCCAGATCCTAACCTTTGTCCTCTCTTTTAACATCTATGAGAAAAGAGGGGATATGCGGTGAAGGTCACTTTTAAGACCCGCATGAAAGAACTACGGGCCAGACACGACTTAACCCAGGAACAACTTGCCAATAAAGTCGGAGTGCGTAGAGAGACAATCGGTCATATTGAGAAGGGAAAATATAATTTGTCTTTACTGCTAGCTTATAAAATATCCAAAGCCTTGGAAAGTAAAATAGAAGATGTGTTTATCTTTGAGGAAGAAAATTAATATTAAACGATCGTATAGGTGTACTGGCAATTTCGTTCAGCCTTGATAACATTGATTCCAATTGGGTTATCCTTATTTACAGTAGGTTTTTGTTCCATTATGCCTGAGAACTGAATTACCTGAAAACTCACTTATATTCGTACTTGTTCAACTTATAGCCTCCAATGTTTTAAATAGATGTACTAGAAAAGAAAGAAGCTGACAAAAAACCCTAATATCACGCTATAAATAATCATCTCAAAGTGGAATTTTAAGAATAAAGTTCTGTTTATATAGCGTTCTTTCAAATAGATTAGTCCTTCGATATTATCCGAACAGGGGGCAGCACAAGCCAGATGAGTATATATGAACATTAACCCTGTAAAAAATAAAAACCGTACACCAAAAGACAGCTCTCCCAACGGAACCAATATGGGATATAGGATTATCGACAATAATAGCCCCCGCACAATCTGCCCTGGTATAAACCATTTTTGCACGTGCTTGCTTTCTTTTTCATCAGACATATCCCTGAGATAGTCCATTAAACGGCTCTTGCCTTCATAAATATCTTTACTAATCCGCAACGCCAGCATACCAGCTAAAGTGTAGGCTAGAGCATGAATTACAGTAAACCATAAGCTGAATACCAGGCACTGCATCTCATTTACCCCTTCCTCGATAGTATGGTGTTTTAATGATATTAAGGCTTATTTAATTCTGCCTTTAACTGCTCCACTTCTTTTCTTAAAGACCCGACCTGCACCAGTGCCGCCAGGGCAAAGACAAAAGCAATCGGAGCCAATAACCCAACAAACTGCATATTTAATCACTCCTTTTTCCGTGGTCTATTGTCAATTAAGAAGCTTGATTATTTCCTTAGGGTTACGGGTAGAGAAAACAAATTCTTGATACCACCTGTTTCTTAATACTACAACTACCCTGGGATTTCCTACCGTGTTATAGATTAAACGCCATTTGCCCTCTACTCTGCCAATCCTGATGCCCCAGCCGCCATAGCGGATTGCTTTAGTTTCATCCAGGTAGCACTTTTCAATTTCTTCTCTCGGGATACTTTTATTAATAATACCGTATCCAACGGTTACATCCTGGTAATCGATAGTAATCCTTAAGGTGCAAAAATTGATTCCTATAAAAGCAAAAAGAAGGATCATAAAAAATAAAAATTCATTAGGAGCAGGATTCGTTCCCAACGGTTCTACAAGAAGCTGATAGATAAGAGCATAAAGCAAAAGCCCTACTATTAAAACAAATATAACTGCATTGATCCTTGAAAACAGCTTTTCTTCATAGAGATAATTAGACACATAAAACCCTCCCTATGCATTCAGGTAAGTTGGGAAATATGTTTATTCTATAAAAGGTAGCACTGTTCTATAGATACTCGACTCTATAATATGTTCGCATTCAATCCGAACCGCTCGAAATGATGGCGTTAATGATTATAAATGCTTGAAATCTCTTGCATAAGATGATGACTTGGCTTTTATTTATCTGTATGGGTCTTTTTTATCCTGGCAGATAATTCCTTGAGCTCTTCCTGTGAAAGTTTATCCAAATTGTATAGATCAAATAAAAACTGTGAGACACTTTTTGTTCCTTTGATTTTAAGTATTTCG
>JBNJHN010000052.1:0-14390 GCA_051748565.1 Bacillota bacterium
CTCAAAATTGCTGTATTCTTTTAAAGCTTTAATAATTAAATTATCCTGAAAGCCACGCCTTTTTAAAAATGCCAGCTGGCGCCCCACCCATCGTTGATCAATCTCACCATGTAAAGGCTCTCTTCTGCTCAGTACTTCTTTGATTCTCATATAATCTTCTTCCGGATCAAAATTTTCTGCAATTATTTTATTGATAACCTGCTGATCGACACCTTTCATTTGGAGTTCATAGCGGATTCTAATTAAGCCATTACCTCTGCTTTTACGATAAGCAATAAAATCGCCAGTAAATCGTCTGTCGTCAATATAGCCGTATTCCTCCATCTCCTTTGTTACGGTTTCGCTGATTCCCGGAGAAAAACCCTTACGCTCAAGGTAACTAATTACTTCCTGCCTGCTGCGAGGGCGGTATGTCAGCAGGCGTAAAACTTTGTTTCGGGCTTTTCTCAAGCTCGCCTCTTCATCCAACAAATGTCAACTCCATAATATCCTGATTACTCTTCTTTTTTCAAATCTTTATCAACCAGTACATCATTTCCCGCCACCGTGTTTAGACTATTCAAGGGTAATCCGGTCACTTCACGCACTTTTGTTTCAATTTCACGGCTCATTTCCGGGTTATCTTTAAGAAATTCCCTGACGTTCTCACGTCCCTGGCCCAGACGCTCTTCTCCGTAGGAATACCAGGCACCGCTCTTATTGATTACGTTATGCTCCAGGCCAAGATCAATCAGTGAGCCTTCTGCTGAAACCCCTTTACCGTAAAGAATATCAAATTCTGCAATTTTAAAAGGTGGTGCAACTTTATTTTTTACAACTTTTACCCTGGTCCGATTACCTATAATCTGGTCGGATCCGATTTTCAATGATTCAATTCTCCTGACATCCAACCTGACAGATGAGTAAAATTTTAAGGCCCTTCCACCTGGTGTTACCTCGGGGTTCCCAAACATCACACCAACTTTTTCCCTGATCTGGTTTATAAATATTGCACAGGTTCTTGATTTACTGATAACACCGGACAGCTTTCGCAGGGCCTGCGACATCAGCCTGGCCTGAAGGCCGACATGGGAATCGCCCATTTCACCTTCGATTTCAGCACGGGGGACAAGAGCGGCAACCGAGTCAATAACCAGAACATCTATAGCATTGCTGCGAACAAGCGCCTCAGCAATTTCAAGAGCCTGTTCACCGGTGTCAGGTTGCGAAACTAAAAGCTCATCCAGGTTAACCCCAAGATTCGTGGCATACTGGGGATCCAGTGCATGCTCGGCATCTATAAAAGCGGCAAAACCGCCCCTTTTCTGGGCCTCGGCAATAATGTGCAAAGCAACCGTGGTTTTTCCAGAAGATTCGGGCCCGAATATCTCAATTACCCTTCCTCTCGGCACCCCCCCTACTCCAAGGGCTAAGTCGAGAGAAAGACTGCCGGTCGGAATAAATGCTATCTCCGCTATGGCATCCTGACCCAGTTTCATAACCGAACCCTTGCCGAACTGTTTTTCGATTTGTAATAGTGCAGCTTCTAATGCTTTTTCTTTTTCCAAGTAAAATTACCTCCTTAAACGGGTTCATCTAACCTGACTTATTCTTTTTTTATCAACAATCTCCTGCCTTTTTTCATCCTGTTTTTTCATTCTGTAGTATTAAATATTCGGTACTATATGCAGCATTTTAACTCCCTTTTAAAAAAGTCTTATGTATAGCAGTATGTATCGCTCCCTGCTTTGTCAGGCAGCTCTCATATAAAATAATTTCATTTGCATCTGCTGTAGAAGTTTCAAAGAAAATTTCCTCTTCAAGAAACCTTTTTACCTTATTCCGATGGACCTGATACCTTAAACGGCCGATGGTCAGATGCGGTTGATAATTTCGATTCTCTCTGTTAAAACCGTAACCGGACAGATTTAATTCCAGTTTATCTACCAGTTCACGCAGCGGTGCCTGGCCTTCTTTAAGACCAACCCAGAGTACTCTTGCTTTATTTACAGCGGGGAAAACACCGCAACCGCCAAATTTAATTATAAAGGGCTTGAAATTTTCAGCTGCTCGATCCATGGCTATTTGGATCTGGCCCATACTTTCTACCCCGACTTCCCCAAAAAACTTTAAAGTCAGGTGCATGCTTTCAGGGCGAACCCAGCGTACCCCCTCCAGGTAGCTTCCAATTTTATGTTGCAGGTCAGATAACTGGTGCTTCTGCTTGTCAGTAAGTTTGAATGCAATAAATAATCTTGGCAATCGGGCTTTTCACTCCCCTGGATATTTGATGATTGCAAGGTTACAAAGCTGTATGACCGATTCAAGTAAGTGTAATAACAGCCGATAAATTAAAAGGACACTAATTATTAATTAAAACTTTCCTTACCAGATCTAGGGCAACCTGTACTGCTCTTTCTTTAATGGCCCGCCTGCCGCCGCCAAGATTAAATTTGCGGCTTTCCAAGAACTTCGGTGCAGCAACAGCAATGTAGACAAGGCCGACAGGGCTTCCTGAGAGGTCACTATCAGGACCGGCTATTCCGGTTATGCCAACCCCCAAATCCGTTTTTAAAAAGGATTTCGCACCCTCAGCCATAGCTCTTGCTACCGCATCACTTACTTCTCCTTCCCGAGTCAGCAACTCACTGTTCAGGCCAAGCGCTTTAATTTTTGCTTCATTGCTGTAGGCGATCACAGCGCCCCGGTAAAATTTTGAACTCCCAGGAATGTCGGTAATAGTATCAGATAAAAGTCCCCCGCTGCATGATTCGGCCAGAGAAAGTGTAAGCTTTTTTTCAGTTAACAATTTGGCAACTATATCGGCCAGAGTATCATCGTTACTGCCGTAAATATGATCGCCAAGAACATCCCTGAGCCGTTTTTCAGCTTCATCAATAAAGACTGAAGCTGATTCCAGGTCACCGCTTCCTTTTATCTGCAGGTCGACTTCATAACCTCGCGCAACATATGATATTGGTGGCAAGTCCCATTTTCCTATAGCCTTTATTTTTTCCTCCAGCATCGATTCACCAAGCCCAATGCACTTCAGTGTCTTTACAGTTGTCAGTCTGCCCCGGTTTTTTTCCACCAGGTAAGGTAAAACCTGATTGTCAAACATATTTTGCAATTCATGGGGTGGTCCGGGCAGTAATATAATAAATTTTCCATCCTTATTTAATATCGCACCCGGGGCTGTTCCCCTTTTATTTTCAAGAAGAGTACTCCCTTTTATTTCAAGGGCCTGTTTACGATTATTTTCAGGCATTTTGATCCCGCGCACACTAAAAAACTGATCCATTTTTTCAAACCACTGCTGGTTTAATATTAATTCTAAGCCAAGGATTGCTGCAACCGCTTCCCGGGTTAGATCATCATCAGTTGGACCCAGACCACCGGTTAAAATAACCAGATCGCTTTCTTCCAGGGCTTTCTCGAGAGCTTCCCCGATTGCTTTTTCATCATCGGCGACAACTCTTACTTCGCGGACCGGGATCCCTGCTGACCACAGGCGCCGTGAAAGGTAACCGGCGTTGCTGTTTTCTATCAGGCCTGTTAGCAGTTCATTGCCAACACAAATTATGTCAGCTTGCAATTCATGATCACCTCGGTTATTAATAATATGCTTTGGGTCAAATATAGATTACGCTTAATTATATACCTCGGGTAAGCTCTTAGTAAGCTCTTGCGAAAAGATTATAAGGAGAAGCAGCAAAGACTTTAACTGATACCAGATCACCGGGAGACAGGGAACGCTGTGAGCGAACCAAGACGCCACCGTCTACCTCGGGAGCCTGGTATTCAGTGCGTCCATAATAGCGTCCGCTTCCGGGTCCGAGTACTTTATCGACCAGGACAGTTAATTCTCCGCCGATAAGCTTAGAATTAAGTGCAGTAGAAATTAACTGCTGCCTCAGCATCAGTTCTTGATGCCGTTTATTAACCACTCGTGGGGGAATTTTTTCTAATGAACTGGCGGCAATAGTATTTTCCTGGCTCGAATAAGTAAAAGCACCTAATCTCTCGAATTGGTTTACTGTGATAAAATCAAGTAACTCCTCAAATTGTTTTCTACCTTCCCCGGGATAACCTACCATGCAGGTTGTTCTTAAAGCAAGGTTTGGAATACGCTTGCGAAGTTTCCCTAAAAGTTTAACCAGCTCTTCTTTCCCGTAATCCCTATTCATTCCCTTAAGCACTTTATCGCTTACATGTTGAATAGGAATATCTATATAATTGCAAATCCTTTTTTCAGTTCTAATTAAATCAATTAGATGATCGTCAATCCTGGAAGGATAGGTGTACATTATCCGCAGCCAAAATTGATGCTTCGATTTTAAGATTTGCCTGATCAAACCGGGGAGATTCGGCAGATCCTTTCTGTCAAGACCGTAAGCAGTGGTGTCCTGGGCTATCAAGTTTATTTCACGTGTTCCTTTTTCAAGAAGATCGTTTACCTCGGTTACTATTTCTTCAGCTGTGCGACTGCGGTAAGGACCACGGATTGATGGAATCAGGCAGTAGTGACAGCAGTTACTGCATCCTTCTGCAATTTTGACATTGGCACTGTGAGCCGGGGTAGTTAATATCCGGGGCGCAAGTGAGCTGTATTCGGTGGCAGGCATCTTTTTAATGAAAGGTCGATTACCGCTAAGCAGCATTTTCATAAATATCTCAAGGCTGTCATAGCTGTGCACACCTATAGCACCATCTAATTCCGGTATAGATTTTATTAGTTTAGTACCGAACAGCTCAACCAGGCAGCCGGCGGCAACTATTTTCGGCCGACTCTTGCTTCCTGTATTAGATATTTCAAGCAGTTTATTAATCGATTCCTGCTGGGCCTGATCGATAAAGCTGCAGGTATTTACAATCACAACATCGGAATTGCGGTAGTCGTCGGTTAAGACAAATCCCAGTTTTGCCAGCAGGCCGAGCATTTCTTCAGTATCTATTCTGTTTTTTGAACATCCCAGGGATACAGCCGCTATTCTAACTCCGCTAAACCCGGGTAGTTTATGATTTGACTTACTTTCTTCAGCAGGCAAACTTATCTCCTTTAGTCGGGTTTGCAGTTTAAATCCTCACATATCCTGGCTGCCTGTTCAGCAGTAACCAGCACTTCCCTTGGCTTGCTACCCTCGAAAGGCCCTACAACACCCCTTCGCTCCAAATCATCAATCAGCCGGGCCGCTCTTGTATAACCAATTCTAAATCGTCTCTGCAGCAGCGAAATGGAAGCCTGCCCTGTTCTTACTACCAGGTCAGCAGCTTCGGCAAAAAGGGCATCTACCGTTTCCTCTTCCACTTCATCCGGTGTTTCCAGGAAAGCACTGCCGTTTTCATATTCGACCTGCCCCCCCTGCGTTTTTATGAAATCGGTAATTCTTTTTACCTCTATTTCGCTGACATAGGCTCCCTGAACACGAAATGGCTTAACCGCTCCAACAGGATAGAAAAGCATGTCACCTCGGCCCAGTAATTTTTCAGCTCCGGCCATATCAAGAATTGTCCTTGAATCAAATTGTGATGAAACTGTAAAAGCAATTCGTGAAGTTATATTAGCCTTGATGATACCCGTCAGAACATCCACCGACGGCCTCTGGGTTGCAACAACAAGGTGGATCCCTGCTGCCCTTGACATCTGGGCCAGCCTTGCAATAGAATCTTCTACTTCTCCCGGTGAAACAAGCATAAGGTCAGCCAATTCATCAATAATGACCACTATAAAAGGAAGCTTCTCCAACTCCCGGTCTTCTTGAGCCAGTTCGTTATATGCACCGATATCACGGACTTCCAGCCTGGCAAAAAGATCATAGCGTCGGCCCATTTCTCTTACCATATTCCGCAGGGCCAGGGAAGCTTTACGCGGGTCGGTGAGCACCGGCATTAGCAAATGCGGTATTCCGTTATAAACACTCAATTCGACAACCTTCGGATCAATCATCAGGAAACGGACCTGGTCGGAACCAGCCTTATAAAGAATACTGGTGATAACCGTGTTCAGGCAGACGCTCTTACCGGCACCGGTGGCCCCTGCAATCAATAGATGAGGCATCTTTGTTAAATCAGCAATAACCGGGATACCGGTGATATCTTTTCCCAATCCGACTGTCAGTGCTGAAAAGCTGTTAATGTAGGCGGTGTCCTCCATTACTTCACGTATATTAACCAGGGTGATTATCTTATTGGGAACTTCTATACCCAGCGCTGCTTTTCCGGGTATCGGGGCTTCTATTCTAACCAGCGGTGCAGCAAGGTTGAGGGCAATGTCATCGGAAAGGCTGATTATTTTGCTAACCTTAACCCCTGCTTCAGGCTGTACTTCGAAACGGGTCACGGTAGGCCCTGATTGGACATGTATAACTTTAGCCCTGACTCCAAAACTCTGCAGGGTACTTTCAAGCAGTTTTGCCCTGTCTCTGCTGTATTTAAGATGATGCTGTTCGCTGTCTGCCCTGGGTAAAGAAAGCAGCTCAAGAGGCGGTAAAATATAATCTGCCTGTATTTTTTTCTTGCTAACTATAGCTTCTGGTACATCTTTATCAGCCTGGTTCTGACTGTCAGTTTGAGCCGGTTCAAAAGCCTTGAGTTTTCTTTCATCCTGGTAATCACTCTTTTCTCCCCGGGTTTCCTGCCCATCTGGACCATGTTGTCCGGAAACCGTAATCCCGGAAACAGTCGGTACAATATTTTGGTGATTTCCAGGTGATCTTTCCGATATCAGACCCGAATTAATATTTCTTTTTTCAGCTAATGATTTCAGTTTCGAATCTGAAAAGGAAACTGCATCCTCCATGAGATCTATAAAAGACTTCCCTAAAGTTTTAAAAATTGCAGTAAGTTTTTGTACCATCTTAAAAAGAAAATTTATAAAACGGCTAAGTGAAATATTAAGTAACAGTAAAACAGCAATAATGGCGAGAGTAATAATTAAAATGCGGCTTCCCGTACTCCCAAGAAGATAAAATATGGCGACGGCAAAAACCGATCCGATAATACCTCCCCCTTCATGATTTAACCCTGAATTTAGGCTTTCAAAAAAGAGATTATCTGCAGACAGGTAAAGGGCTCTGTTAATAATCAACTGCAGGTGAAGCCAGATCATGAAAAGGAATTGCATAGATAACAGACCAACCAGTCTGGTCTTGAAGTTTAAGCGGTTTCGGGGCAGAATTAACCGCAGGCCCAGTATTCCAATAAAAAAAGGAATTAATATCGCAGCATTTCCGGCCAGTGCGCGTAAGATGTTGTTCACATATAAGCCAACTCCTCCGGACTGGCCGGTATGGACCAGCCCAACATAGCAAAAAGCGGCCAGAGCCAGGAGCAGAATACCCTTAACCTGGGTGCGCATCTCTTTTCTTAAAGCTTTTTTACGACGTTTTGCCAAGTGGAATTGCCCGCCTTATCCGTAAATTGATTCAGTTTTTAGTATTATAAAACACTTGTTCGCAAAAGTAAAGCAACGCGGGAGCAACCGCCCCCTTGAAATATATAAATTATTGTCTTAGCAGTGATACTATAATAACCAGGCTGCCAACAGACCAGCAATAGTAAGCAAAATAGTGAAATTTTTGCCTCAACAAAAGCCTAATGAATACTTTAATAGCCGTTACGCCCGCAAGAAATGCAACCAGTCCGCCAACAAAATAATTCAAAATCATTACTCGTTCAATACCGAGGACAATCATTTCCTTTAATTCCAGTAGTGCTGCCCCAAATATTACCGGGGCGGCAAGCATGAATGAATATTTAACGGCAGTTTCACGGTCAAGTCCCCGCCACAAAGCAGCCATAATAGTAGAACCGGAACGTGAGATACCCGGTAAAACGGCAAAGCCCTGCAGCAGCCCAATCCAGACAGCGTCTCCTGCCTTCATATCTTCAATGCTTTTCTTTCCTATCGGTATAATTGTCAGTATTTTTAAAATTCCTCCGGTTAACAAAAGCATAATACCAACCAGCAAGGTCGATTTAAAAAGCAAGCCCACAAAAGTGCTGAAAAATAAGCCGATCATACCGGTTACAATTAAGCCGACAAATAACATGAAAAGAAAATAACGCTGCTGCCTGTCCTTTCTGTAGTCCATCAATGCCTGAAAATCTTTTCCAAATACCCAGAGAACGGAGAAAAGGGTTCCAAAATGCAGTAAAACCTCAAGAGTAACTCCCGGTTCATCGAGTCCCAGCAGATCCTGAAAAATCACCAGGTGACCCGAACTGCTGACAGGCAAAAATTCTGTTAAGCCCTGGATTAAACCCAGCAGGGCTGCTTCCCATAAAGTCATAAAAGACTCCATTCAGTTGATTTTCTTATGATCGGGCTGAAATCTATAAAAAAATAATTAAACCGCATTGCCTCCAACAAGTACTTTCATGCCTCTGGGTTCCAACGTGAAATGCATCTTATCTCCAAATAATATTTCACCTTCCATATGAAGGGGACTGACTTCACTTAAGTTTAATTTTATTTCCCTGGCCCGGTACATTCCCGCCTGTTCAAGCTGTTTTAATTTACCACTGAACACTTTGGGAAAGTGGTATATCAGGGCCAATCGATTCATCTCATTAAAAACACAGACATCAAAAAGACCGTCATCCTGGATTGCGTCAGGAACTATTTTCATACCGCCTCCGTATGCCTGGCCAATCCCCACTGCGACAAGCAACGGTGCTGCTTCTATCGGGCCGTTACCCAGGTCAATCTCCATCTCAACCAGCTTATAAGACCATAAAGTCTCAAAAAATGCGTAAACATATGCAGAAGTTCCTCTGAAGGGTTTTATCCCGCGATTAACCCGCAGCGCCACAGTCGCATCAAACCCAACTCCAACCGAATTAATAAAAAAGCGATCCAAAACTTTACCCAGATCGATATTCTTTGTTTCAGCTCGAAGCAGTGCTTTGCAGGCGCTGTCAATATTCCTCGGCATATTGACAGCGGTGGCAAAATCATTACCTTTGCCACCATGAATAACAGCCAGGATTGCCTTTGTTCCAACCAATCCATTAAGGATCTCGTTAACCGTACCATCACCACCGGCTGCAACCACAACTTCGAAGCCTTTCTCGGCCGCCCTGGCAGCTGCTTCTATTGCATCACGCGGTCCTTTCGTCTGGTAAATATCAAAATCCGCCCCTGAAGTTTTAAAACATTCCTTTATTTTGGGCATCAAAGCTTTTGCTTTTCCTCCACCTGCGATTGGGTTAACTATAAATTTATAGCTTTTCAAAACTTTTCTCTCCTCTGGGCCGAATTTTAAAAAGTATCCAGACTCAAGCCTTACATTTCTACTCACCTCCGGCAAAATCCTTCTATTGTTCTGTCAGGATAACCGGTATGTAAAGAGGGAATATAGAACATTAAATAAGTAATCATCAAAATTTAGGGGCATACCTCCAATTGGGAAATGCCCCTTCATATCAAAAACATGTAGATTAGATCGAGTTATTTGTTATTGCTGCTGGTCTTGCTTACCGGTCGGTACGTCAATAACGATTGGTATAATCATCGGCCGACGGCCGGTATGCTCATAAAAATAAGATGAAGCGGCATCCCTGATCCTGGACTTAATTGTATTCCATTCCTGGAACTGTTCTTTATTAATCTTATCCATTGCTTTTAATAACTTAACCTTGGCATCTTCAATCAGGTTTATTGATTCCCTTACATAAACAAAACCGCGTGTGATGATCTCCGGTCCGGATAAAAATTTGCTATTATCCTGGTCAACTGCCATCACAATAATTACAATACCATCTTCTGAAAGCATCTGGCGATCACGGATTACTACCTCTCCCACATCGCCAACACCGAAGCCATCTACGAGGATCCGGCCTGCCGGAACAGAACCGGACAACCTCCCCTTGCCGCCGGAAAATTCAATAACATTGCCGGGCCTGGTCAGGAAAACATTCTCCTCAGCCATGCCCAGTTTCTGGGCAATCTTTGAACAATAGGCCTGTTGCCGGTATTCCCCATGAACTGGAATAATATATTCGGGACGCAGGAGATTCAACATCATCTTGAGTTCTTCCTCACTTCCGTGCCCCGATACATGAACACCGGAAACAGGGCGGTAGATCACGTCTGCTTTTAACTGAAAAAGGTTATTAACCGTCCGGGCAACAAGCTTCTCGTTTCCAGGAATCGGAGTGGCAGCAATAATTACTGTATCCCCGGGATATATTTCAACCTGGCGGTGCTCCGATTTCGATATTCTTGTCAGTGCTGACATCGGTTCTCCCTGGCTGCCGGTTGTAATCAGGGCTATCTTTTCATGGGGCAGCTCCTTGATTTTATCCAGATCCACCACCACATTTTTCGGGATTTTAAGATACCCCAGCTCTGAAGAAATATTAACCGAGTTTACAATGCTGCGGCCCACTATACCGACTTTACGATCATAACGGTCTGCCGCATCAATTACCTGCTGAATACGGTGTATATTGGAAGCAAAAGTAGCCAAAATAATTCTGCTACGGGACAAGCGGAATATTTCATTGATACTTTCCCCAACTTCTTTTTCCGAAAGGGTATACCCGGGACGATCCGCATTGGTAGAGTCAATTAAAGCAGCTATGACACCATTGCGCCCTAATTCAGCCAACTTGTGATAATCTGTAATACGGCCGTCAACCGGAGTTTGATCAAATTTAAAATCGCTGGTATAAACAACAATGCCTTCCGGAGTCTCAACCGCCATTCCTACTGAGTCCGGAATACTGTGGTTGGTCCTGAAAAAATTTATTTTAAAATTCTCTGACAGGACCAGGCTTTGTTCTGAATTAATTTCATGCAGTTTAACATTCCTGGCCGGATGTTCCATGAACTTTGCTTCTACCAACCCAAGAGTCAGGCGGGTGCCATATACAGGGGCATCCAATTCTTCAATTATATATGGAAGGGCTCCGATATGATCTTCATGCCCGTGGGACAAAATTATTCCAAGTATATTGATATTTTTATCGGTTAAAAATGAAATATCCGGAATAACAATATCTATCCCCAGCATTGAATCATCAGGAAATTTTAATCCGGCATCCATAACGATGCATTCCTGGCCATATTTCAAAGCAAACATATTTTTTCCAATTTCACCGACCCCACCTAATGGAATCAATTGCAGCAATTTACGTTTTTTACTTCTTCTGGACAAAATAACCCTCCATCCTAACCCGTATGTCCAAAGCCTCCGCCACTGCGTTCAGAGGGAGGCAATTGATCTGTTTCTTCCAATATTGCCAGTGGCACCGGACAAAGGACCATCTGGGCAATCCGATCACTGCGTTTTACTTCGAAAGAATCCTTTCCCAGGTTTATCATGATTACTTTAATTTCGCCACGGTAATCTGAATCAATTGTTCCCGGGGAATTGAGGATACCTATACCACTTTTGACAGCGAGCCCGCTGCGCGGGCGTATCTGCAATTCATACCCGATCGGTACAGCAACCATTAATCCGGTAGGAATTAGAACAATTTCTCCGGTCCTTATTGTTACGGTCTGGTCTACTGCAGCATGCAGATCCATTCCTGAAGATCCTTCGGTCATGTAACGGGGAAGGGGAATATCATAAGCATGGGCTGCTTTGTTAATAGCCAGCTTTACTATTTCCCTGGGCATATTGTCTCCTTTTCCGTCAATCGGGCCGACCCTCATCGGTCGGCAGTAAAAAAACCCCAAAAAACAGGGTTTTTCTGCTGCAGGATTAACTGCGTCCCTGCCTTGGCCGACCCCGGTTTTCTCCTCCTGACGGCCTTTTCAGGAGCGCTTTTCTCGAAAGGTTAATCCGACCTTTATCATCGATATCAAGCACCTTCACCTCGAGTTCATCTCCGAGGTTTACTACATCTTCCGTTTTCTCAACCCGGTTATGGTCAAGGTGTGAAATATGCAACAACCCTTCTTTACCGGGTAAAACCTCAACAAATGCTCCATATCGCTCAACCCTGGTTACTTTACCCATGTAAACCTCACCGGGTTCAACTTCCCTGACCAGGGCCTCAATCATTTCCTTTGCCTTTTTGCCGCCTTCCGGTTCCACGGCTGCTATGAATACCCGTCCGTCCGGCTCTATGTCAATTCCCACACCGGTTTCGGCTATGATTTTATTGATCATCCGGCCGCCAGGGCCGATTACATCCCTGATTTTATCAACGCTTATCTGCATCCTGATCATACGCGGCGCATTAGGCGACAGCTCGGAACGAGGTTCCCGGATAGTTTCATTCATTATATCAAGGATATGCCTGTATCCAATGTCAGCCTCGGTAAGAGCGTTCTCCAGAATCTCACTGGATATTCCCTTTATTTTTATATCCATCTGAATGGCGGTAATCCCTTTATCTGTACCGGCAATCTTAAAATCCATATCTCCCAGGAAGTCTTCAACTCCCTGGATATCTGAAAGAATAACTACTTTTTCACCCTCCTTGATCAAGCCCATGGCGATACCGGCTACCGCACGTTTCAACGGAACCCCGGTGTCCATCATCGAAAGCGAGCCTGAGCATACACTGGCCATGGAAGTGGACCCGTTAGATTCGAGTACTTCTGAAACCAGCCGAATTGTATAAGGAAATTCGTCTTCCGAAGGGACTACCGGTTCCAGGGCTTTCTCGGCCAGCGCACCATGCCCGATTTCCCTTCGCCCGGGGCCGCGCATAAAACCGGCCTCCCCGACGCTGTAGGGCGGAAAATTGTAGTGATGCAGAAAGCGCTTCGATTCTTCCAATCCGAGACCATCAAGCATCTGCATGTCCCTTAAAGCTGATAGCGTGCAGATATTTAAGACCTGGGTCTGACCCCGGGTAAATACTGCCGAACCATGCGTACGTGGCAGTGATGACACTTCACAGGTAATCGGCCTGATTTCTTTCGGGGCACGCCCGTCTGCTCGCAGCCCTTCATCTGTGATCAATTTACGCAGGGTCTCTTTGAGAACATTTTCAAATATTTTAGCCAGTTCTTTTTCATTTTCCGGATAATCTTCCAGGTATTTAGCCACCAGTTCTTTTTTAACGGCCGAAAGACGATTTTCCCGTTCTTGTTTTTTAGCAATTTTCAAGGCTGAGGAAACCCCTTCTCTTATAGCCGGCTCCACTCTTTCGACCATACCCTGCGGCAGATCTTCAATATTAACCTCCATTTTTTCCATGCCAACATCAATAACCATTTGTTCTTGAAAAGCCACAATCTCTTTTACAACCTCATGACCTGCCTGGATACACTTCAGCACATCTTCTTTACTGATTTCCTGGGCGCCGGCTTCGACCATCATAACCGCTTCTTTTGTCCCGGCCAGCATCAGGTGCAGATCGCTCTTTTCTGCCTGCTCCCGGTTAGGGTTAACTACCGGCTCTCCATCTACAAGACCAACGATCACTGCTGCTACCGGACCGTCAAAAGGTATCTTAGAAATCGAAAGAGCTGCTGAAGCCCCTATAATCGAGAGCGGTTCGGGGGGACAGTCCTGATCCATAGATAGTATGGTACTCACTATATGGACAGAATTCCGGAAACCTTTCGGGAAAAGGGGCCGCAAAGAACGGTCAGTTAAACGACAACCGAGGATTGCCCTTTCGGTCGGGCGCCCTTCCCTCTTGATAAAACCTCCGGGAATTCTCCCGACGGCATAAAGCCTTTCTTCATAATCAACAGTCATGGGGAAAAAATCTATCCCTTCCCGCGGTTCGTCCGCTGCGGTGGCCGTAACAAGAACCATAGTATCGCCATAACGCAGTAAAACGGCACCGCTGGCCTGTTTGGCCAATCTGCCCGTTTCCATAGTCAGGGTTTTCCCTTTTAACTCCATAGTGTAACTTTGCATCTACTATTAACTCCTCTCGGCTACTACGTATAATCAACTGGAAGCACGGGATCATAACCCCCCGCGCTTATTAAACAATTACTTCCTTAGGCCGAGTTTGCCAAGGATTACCTGGTAGCGTTCCGGTGACCTGTCACGCAGGTAATTAAGCAAACCCCTCCTACGGCCAACCATTTTTAGCAAACCGCGCTGTGAGTGATAATCTTTTTTGTGGGTTTTTAAGTGTTCCGTAAGGTAATTGATACGTTCTGTCAGCAGGGCAATTTGAACTTCCGGTGAACCCGTATCGCCATCGTGTCTTTTGTAAAGCTCGATAATCTCAAGTTTACGGTCCTGATCAAGCATAATTAAATATATTCCTCCCTTTGTTTAATCGCCGCCTGCCAAGTAGAGCGTCGGGTAATCGCCATACCTAGCCCACGGTTCAGACTACTGAGATCTTAGCACAGAACAACCTGCTTGTAAAGAATTTCCGCTGCCGTTTTTTTCCTGTTTAAATTTGTTAATTAAAGACTTGCTTATTTTAATATCCCTGGCGATCTGATCTTTTAACTGGTCCGGTGAGGCAAACATTTT
>JBNJHN010000053.1:0-14374 GCA_051748565.1 Bacillota bacterium
ACTCTTTTTACAAGAACCGGACGCCTGATCGAAGTCTCGGTCGACTCCACCTACATCAACAGCCCCCGACTGCTTGCCTGTTACTGCATCAGCGGTCAGTTGGTGGAGACTTCAGCTGATTCTGCTATTATCAACAGCCCGCGATTGCTTACCTACTACTGCATTAGCGGCAGATTGCTTGAATCTGCAGCAGAAGGACTGATAGTCGGCAGCCTGACGCCCCTGAGAAAATTCAGTTACCAGGTCAGCTCATTGGAAAAAGGAGGGCCTTTATTTGGCAGATTGCTTATGTTTACTTCTCTGGCTTTACAGCTGATGCATGCAACATGGCTTAAATATATAGATGCTTTACTGAGCCGGACTAAAAAAATATTTATTTCTGTTTTTTATTTTCTGTTCAGCCTGGATTACACTTACAAAGGTAAATTTTTTCAAATGGTCAACACTGCAAACTTTGAATACTACCTGCTGGTGTTTTTCATATTGCTGATAGTGATTATGGCCCTGCAGCTCTTATAGTGGAAAATTGGATCGAGAAGGGTTATAATAAAATGCGTAATAAGTGAAAAAATGCACTTAATTAATTGTCACTGATCAGAAAGAAGGGAAATGGGAAGATGATTGGAATGATTGAACAGGATTTAGCGCGTTTTGTTAAAGAAACTAACTATGATAATCTCCCAGAGGAGGTAATTCGCCAGGCCAAGGTGTGCCTGTTAGATCTTGTTGGAGCAGCCTGCGCCGGTGCTGTTGCGCTTCCCGGTCACGTCATTACGGAGATAATAGAAGAAGCAGGTGGTAGTTCCCAGGCGGTTTTAATCGGTCGGAAGGAAAAAGTTCCCGCCCTTAATGCGGCGCTGGGAAATGGTCTCTATGCTCATGGCCTTGAATTTGATGATCTTCACCGCCAATCAATTTTGAGACCCGGCTCGCCAATTATACCGGCAGCCCTGGCAGCCGCTGAAAAAGTCGGCGCATCGGGCAAAGATCTAATTACAGCGATTGTTATCGGTTATGAAGTTGGTATTCGTGTAGCTGAAGCTATGACCCCGACTCATTACCAGTACTGGCATACAACCGGAACCTGCGGGACTTTTGCTGCTGCTGTCGCGGCGGGGAAAATACTTAATTTAAATGAAAATCAATTAATCGATGCTCTCGGCCATGCTGGTACCCAGGCTGCCGGTTTAATGGAACTTCATTATAGCCCTGAAGGGATGATGAGTAAGCCCCTGCATGCAAGCAAAGCAGCACAGAACGGACTATTTTCTGCAATGCTTGCCGCCGGTGGTTATACCAGCACGAAAACGATCCTTTCAGGAGAAAAAGGCTTTTTGCGTGTATTTGCTCCGGAAGCGAAACTGGGGAAAATTACGGAAGGGATCGGTACAGATTTTAAAATTATGCAGATAAGCTTCCGTCTTTATGCTTCGACCAGGCATACTCATGCCGGCATCGACCTGGCCCTGCGGCTTCGTGAGAAAGGTATTAAACCTGAAGATATTGAGCTGCTCAGAATTCAAACTTACGGAGTAGCCCGGGATCTGGTTGGCGAACCCTTTCCCGAAACTATCTATGAAGCCAAGTTCAGCCTGCCCTTCTGTGTTTCTACTGCCCTGGTTTACGGACATGTTGGCATAGAAGATTTTACAGAAGAGAGGCTGCAGGACCATACTCTTGAAGAACTTATGAGTCACTGCACAGTTGAGATAGACCCCCTGCTGGATGCTCATTATCCTGATAAATGGGCAGCCAAGCTGAATGTTATTTTACGCAACGGGACCGTCGATCATGAACAGACAGATTTCCCCAGGGGCGACCCTGAAAACAAGGTATCACTTGAAGAACTGCATACTAAATTTCGCAGATTGTCTTCCATGCTGCTGCCTCCTTCGAAGATTGAAGCCTGGCTTGAACAGATCAGCAAGGTAGAAACCTTTGACGATATAGCCGACATGTGGAAGATTTAACAGAATAAATCAAAAATAATTTCAATCCAGAGATTCTGCTTAAGGGTAATTATGAATACAACGGCTTATCAGGAAAATAGCAACGGCAATTTAAAACCGCCTCTTAAATGGGCCGGCGGGAAGCGCTGGCTTGTGCCTCATCTTTTGCCTTTATGGAAAGAACATCGTGCCCGTCGTTTAGTTGAGCCATTTTGCGGCGGCCTGGCTGTATCATTTGGATTGGTGCCTGCCAGGGCGCTCCTCAATGATGTAAATCAGCACCTGATTAATTTATTCATAAAAATTAAACGGGGTTTTTCTATTGAAATTGATCTTGAAAACGATAAAGAATTCTATTATTTGTATCGAAAAAGATTTAATAGACTGCTAAAAGAGAAAAAACATCTTTCAGAAGAATCGGCTGCACTATTCTACTACCTTAACCGCACGGGTTACAACGGCCTGTGCCGTTTTAACAAAAAAGGTTTGTTTAATGTTCCCTTTGGAAGTTATAAAAAAATCAATTACTGTCGTGATTTTAAAGATTATACAGTTTTATTTGAAAACTGGGATTTTGAGTCGGCAGATTTTGAAGAACTTAACATTTGTAAAGACGACTTTATTTATGCCGATCCACCCTATGATGTTGACTTTACACAGTATTCAGAGAAGGCTTTTTACTGGGATGACCAGGTGCGTCTGGGGAAGTGGTTATCCAGCCACCGGGGACCGGTGGTCTTATCAAACCAGGCGACAGAGCGTGTTGTTAATCTATATCAGGATCTGGGTTTCAAATTGTTTTACCTGGATGCGCCGCGCAGAATAAGCTGCACAGGCGAACGTTCCCCGGCAAAAGAAGTCCTTGCCGTAAAAGGAATTGATGGAGATATATTATAAGATGCCTCTTAATTATCTTAAGCATCATAAAAAGCCCTGCTGCCGGCAGGGCCCTATAATCATTATTTGTGGTCTCCGGGAGTCTCTTTTATCCAATCTTCAATAAGTTGAACTACTTTCTCCCAACCCGGTTCTCCGACAGCCCAGTGGGCCTGGTTTTCCAGTTCCCTGTAAGTTGTTACCGAGATGTATTTTTTAGCCCCTTTTCTTATGACAGAAACCGGTGTAATGCGGTCTTCTTCCCCCAATGATTAAAACCGGAATGCCCTAAAATTCATGTTATAATAACAGTATCATAAAAATGGTTTTTAGACAGGTGATTATAGTGCGTGAATTAAACATTAAAGACATTAACAGCAGGATTCGAGAGAATGCGCCACGAGCCTATTTAGATATGCTTCAAAAAGGAAGAGAAAGAGTACTCAAGCGTAGGCCAAGAGATAAAGCAGAACAGGATTTACTGGATAAGATTTGTAACGAAGCCTGGAACCAGGCAGTTGTTGAAGGAAAAGTAAAGATTATCAGTAAAAGAGAGTGGTACTATGAGTTTGATTGAGCAGGAAAAGAATAGGTTGAAGGGATTAAAAGGAAAAGAACGTTTTCAAATTATGATTGAAACAGTGTCATCCCTTACAAAATTGCTGGAACCGCATTTTATAACTCCAATTATTGTTGGTGGGTTGGCAGTTGAAATATATACCAGGGGTCAATATACCACTGTTGATATTGATCTGGTTATGCAGCGCAGAGATCTGGCAGATGAAATACTTAGTGAGCTTGGTTTTATAAAAGAAGGTCGGCACTGGTTCAATCCTGAACTTTTGGTGGCAATAGAAATACCGGGGAACGTTCTTGAGGGTGCTGATTCAAATAGGGTTACAAAGTTAAGATTGCAAAATGGAAGATACATTTATGTTATAGGAATAGAAGATATTATTCTTGACCGTCTGCGTGCTTGTATACACTGGAACTCAACATCAGACTGCGAGTGGGGTTTACGGATGTTGAAAGTTCATTATGAAACTCTGGATATTGACTACATGAAGAACATGGCTGAGATCGATCATGAAAGCAGCTTAGAAAAGCTAAGAGAGTGGCTAAATGAGGTGGAATAAAAATCTAAAAAACCGGGAAAACTTCCCCGGTTTTTTTATGGTGCGCCTGTGTGGTTTTGAACCACAGGCCTCCTGCGTGTCAAGCAGGCGCTCTCCCCCTGAGCTACAGGCGCAGGCTTCGTAGTGCAGAAACATTTTAGCATTATCCTTATTGCTATGTCAAGGAAAATGAAGCCTCTTAATCCTCTAAATCTGTATATATTCTTGTATCTGTGCTATCATAAAAATGCATTCTGACCAGGGGAGGAACTAAAGTGCCTGCCAATCTAACGCCCCAGTATTACGCTGCAGAAGAAAAGTATCGTCAGGCCCGTACCCCCGACCAACGTATCGAAGCCCTTCAGGAAATGCTTAAAGTTATCCCAAAACACAAGGGAACCGAAAAACTCCAGGGGGATATAAAAAAAAGAATAGCCCGTTTTAAAGAAGAGGGAAAGAAAAAAAAACAATCCAAAGGATTTGACCCATTCGGTGTTGAAAAGCAGGGAGCCGGGCAGGTTGTGTTAGCCGGTTATCCCAATACGGGCAAATCATCCCTGGTCGGGATTTTAACCAGAGCCAGGGTAAAGGTGGCTGAGTACCCCTTTACAACAGCTGTCCCAATGGCAGGGATGATGCCTTATAAGGATACTTTTATTCAACTGGTTGATACACCTCCGTTATCACTGGACAATGTTCCATCAGGTCTGATCGGCACATTCAAAGAAGCTGATGCTCTGCTTGTAATTGTTGATGTTTCTACTGCAGAATGCCTTGATCAGCTAGAGGGAACAATGCAGATTCTCAATGAACGGGAAGTAATTGATCGCCATGGCGAAGGAGAAATAATTGCACCGCTTCCATTTCTGGTTCTGGCCAATAAGATCGATAATCCTGGAGCTGAGGAAAACCTTGAAGTTTTAAAAGATCTGATAACGGATCTTGAGTTCTTGAAAGTTTCTACAAACGGAATCGGGCTGGAAGAATTGAAGGAAAGGATTTATATTATGCTTGGTATTATCAGGGTGTACGGTAAAGCATCCGGGCGTGATGCTGACCTGGAGAAACCCTTCATTTTAAAGACCGGAAGCACTGTTATTGATTTTGCTGCCATGGTTCACAAAGATTTTCCCAATAATCTCAAAAGCGCCCTGGTCTGGGGCTCCTCAAAGTTTGACGGCCAGGCTGTATCCCGTGATTATATTTTGGAAGATGGTGATATTGTCGAGCTGCAACTTTGATATTATCGGGTTGGGAAATATATTTTTTCTTTAATATCATCAGTGCAGGAAAAACCATAAATATTGCGAATAACTTGTCTATAGAATAAGAGATGAGGAGATGAACTGGATGTTGTGGATAGGACTAATTATAATTGCCATTATTGCTGTATTTTTTATCGGGACCTATAACCGCCTGGTAACCCTGCGCCAACGGATCAAAAACGCCTGGTCACAAATTGAGGTTCAGTTAAAGAGGCGCTACGATTTAATTCCAAACCTTGTCAATACCGTTAAGGGTTATGCCACCCATGAACGCGAAACGTTCGAAAAGGTAACCCAGGCTCGGAATATGGCTATCCAGGCTAAAGATGTTAACGAGCAGGCCGGCGCTGAAAATATGCTTACCGGCGCGTTGAAATCTCTTTTCGCTGTTGCAGAAAGCTATCCGGAGCTTAAAGCTGATGCCAATTTTCGTCAACTCCAGGAAGAACTGACCAATACGGAGGGGAAAATTGCTTTCTCGAGACAATTTTATAACGATACAGTTATGAGTTATAACACAACCATCCAGCGCTTTCCCACCATGCTGATCGCCGGGATGTTTGGTTTTCATAAGGAGGATTATTTTAATATTGATGAAGCAGCAGCCCGCGAACCGGTGAAAGTAGAGTTTTAGGGTTGCAGCAGGTGGCGAAAACAATCAGGGTTAGCTCTTTAAAAATTCTCTATGTTGTGCTGCTAGTGGTTTTTGTCATTACGGCGGTTAATCTGATCTATCCGGCAGTTGTCGGTGCCCAGGATGACCGCTCTTTTTATTTTCCTTCAGTAATTATAGAGGCTGAAATTAATTCAGACGGATCAATGAATGTAAGGGAAGAGCGTACTTTTCGTTTTAATGGTCGCTTTAGAGGAGCCTGGGCTTATATTTACCTGAAACAAAATGCGGTAATCAGAAATATAAAAGTCGGAGAACGGCATGAGCCATATCAGGAAATGCCTGTCGGTACCCAGGACATTCCCGGAATATTCTACGTGAGATATGAACCGGATCTGGTTTACATTGACTGGAGCTTTGAAGCCCAAAACGAGGACAGAACTTTTTTCATCGAATATGTTGTTGACAATGCAGTGCTTGTACATGAAGATGTGGCAGAGCTTTACTGGCAGTTTATCGGGGATGAGTGGGGTGAACGGACAGCTTATGCCCTTGTTAAACTAAACCTCCCCGGGGGTGCGACCGCAGACGACATCAGGGCGTGGGGTCATGGCCCTTTGCATGGCGATGTGACTATTATCAGCCCGACTTTGGTAACCTGGGAAATCGAAGGTTTGCCGGCCCGGACTTTTTTGGAAGGTCGGGTGGCTTTTCCGATCGAATTGGTCCCGCAGTCCTATAACTACAGCGGCATCGATGGGTTGCCGCGAATGCTGGCTGATGAAGAAAGATGGGCCCGTGAAGCCAATCTTAGGCGGGCTGTGAGCAGGATCGATTTTATTTTTGGTCCGTTGCTGCTTACTGCCTTACTGGCCTTCTATATTGTCATGAAGTTTCGCTCGAGAAGATCTCCGGACGCCTACAAAGGAGATTACTACCGCGAACTGCCCGGTGATTACACTCCAGCCGAGGCCGGTTACCTGGTACGCCTCGGAAGAACAACACCCGAAGATTTTACAGCAACAGTGATGGATCTTGCCCGCCGGCGCCATCTCACGCTCGAGGAGTACCAGGGTGAAAGTGGTTGGCTTCGCAAGCGTCAGTTTACCGACTACAGAATTATTCCAGCCGAGGGAAAAGATCCACTCGAAAATCATGAACAGGAACTTTATTCTTTTATCTTTGAGTCGGTCGGCAAAAGCTTACCCGGCGGAACAACAATGCGTGAAATTGAGGAATACGGCAAGAAACAGCGTGTAGCCACGGCTAGCTTTTATAAAAAATGGACGGAGAGTATCAAGAAAGAATCGGAGAGACATAAATTCTTTAAAAGTATTTACTGGACCGGTATTATTGCCGGTGCAGTTTTTATGATTATGAGCGTTCTCTTCTTCTTATTAAAAATGCATGTTACCGGAGTGGCTGCAATTTCCGGGGGCTTTATTATAATTATCGGTTTTGCCCTGATGAAGAGACTTACCGCTAAAGGGGCCGATCATTATGCCAAATGGCGGGCATTCAAAAAGTTTTTGCAGCATTTCTCGCAGCTTGATCGCTCCACCATACCATCACTTATAGTGTGGGAGCATTACCTGGTTCTCGCCGTGACCCTGGGAGTGGCCAAAGAAGTTATGGAGCAGCTGCACCTGGTGTATCCGGAATTGAAAAGCGATTCTTACCGTGTATGGCCGGCTTACGGTTTTATGGCGGCAAACCCTTCAAGTTTTAACAATTTTACTTCAAGCATGGATCAATCCTTTAAAACTGCATTCCGATCAGCTACTTCTTCCGGCTCCGGTGGAGGAGGCGGCTTCTCCGGTGGAGGAGGCGGCGGTGGAGGTGGAGGGGGCGGCGGCGCCCGCTGAGTAAGTCCAGTTAAACTAAAATCTAATGTACCCGGTGATTTATGGCACCGGGTTCTCTTTTGAAATAGGTTCTAATGTAATGAAATATTTTTATGGTTGCAGCATAGCAATGCAATATGTTACTATATGTATATATAAACATATAGTATTAAAGTTTTAGGGAGGGTTATGTATGGCTGAAACTCATAATGCTGTTCTTGCAGACTTTTTTAAGGCATTGGCACATCCGACCAGGTTGCAAATATTAGAATTGTTGCGGCCAGGGGAACGCTGTGTTTGCGAGATTTTCCCTGCGCTTGAAATGGAACAGTCGAATGTATCCCGTCACCTTTCAGTCTTAAAACAGGCGGGTTTGGTGCAATCGCGGAAAGATGGATTAAGGGTGATTTACTGGATCAGCGATTACCATATAGTTGATATTTTAAATTTATCAACTGATACGACGAGACAAATATGGCAAAAAAAGGCAGCAGATATTAGTAAATTAATCCGGACAACTTGAAAAGGAGTGATTTAATTGATTATCAAAATTCTGGGAACAGGCTGCAGTAAATGTGAAGCACTGGAAAGGGAAACCATTAATGCCCTGGCCGAGCTTGATGTGGTAGCCGATGTACAGAAAGTTACCAGAATGGACGAGATCATGCAGTATGATGTGATGTTGACACCGGCACTGGTAATTAACGATAAGGTAAAGACAGCCGGTAAGGTTCTCAAGCTTGATGAGTTAAAAAAACTGATTCAGGAAGAACTATGAATCTTGTAAGAATGGCAGACCAGTTAATAATGGGGAGATGACTTTACCTTGAAGGAATACCAAAAGCTAATACTAATCATAGCAGTATTCCTGGCTGCATATTTTATTCCCTTTGAGAGTCCTCTGGTGGGAGCCTCAATTATTGAAGCGTTTCATCTTTTGCAGGAGTATGCAAGAGAACACGTGCTTTTTTGCCTGGTTCCTGCCTTTTTCATTGCCGGTGCCATTGCCAACTTTGTTTCACAGGGTGCAGTTATCAAGTATTTCGGGAGTGAGGCCAGCAGATGGGTGGCCTATTCGGTTGCTTCAGTTTCGGGTATGGTTCTGGCGGTTTGCTCCTGCACCGTGCTGCCTCTTTTTTGCGGCATCTACAAGCGCGGAGCAGGTCTCGGACCGGCGGTGGCTTTTCTTTATTCCGGTCCGGCGATTAATGTCCTCGCTATCATCCTCACTGCCCGAGTTCTTGGCTGGGAGCTGGGACTGGCCAGGGCGGTCGGGGCAGTGGTTTTTGCTGTTGTTATAGGCTTGCTGATGGCCCTTTTATTTTTCAGGGAAGATAAAGAAAGACTTTCTTCAGGCATGGCCGGAATGGAAGCGGAGGAAGAAGAATCGCGCAGCCCTCTTCAGAACATTGTTTTCTTTGTCACCCTGGTTTTGATTCTTATCCTTGCTACCTGGGGCGAACCGGAAGAACCAGTCGGTATTTATAACCTCATATTCCAGGTTAAATGGCCTCTTGTTATAGTCCTGCTTACTGTACTCGGTTTTATTGTATCGAAGTGGTTTAACCGGGAGGAACGCCAGGACTGGGTTCAGACCACCTGGGATTTTGCCAAGCAGATCCTGCCCCTGCTTTTTGCCGGGGTCCTGGTAGCCGGATTGCTGATGGGTCGTCCGGGCAGTGAGGCCGGTTTAATTCCGGTCCGCTATATTGAAGCTTCTGTCGGAGGCAACAGTCTTCAGGCCAACCTGGTTGCTTCGGTCGTCGGTGCATTTATGTATTTTGCCACCCTGACCGAGATACCGATTCTGCAGGGATTGCTGGGCGCAGGTATGGGTAAAGGCCCGGCCCTGGCCCTGCTTTTAGCCGGCCCTGCCTTGAGTCTGCCCAACATGCTTGTAATCCATAGTGTTTTGGGAACTAAAAAAACAGCAGCCTTTGTCCTGCTGGTGGTGGTCATGGCCACTATTTCAGGGATGATATTTGGAAACCTGGTTCACTAAAATCAGGCAGTTATACTAATAATAAATAACGGGGTGATTAAAAACAATGAGTACACAGAAAGAGTATGAACTTGGTTTTTTCCATAAGTATTTAACTGTATGGGTAGCCTTATGTATTATAATCGGAATAGCACTTGGAGCTACTTTTCCCGGTGCCGCGCAATTTTTAAACTCACTGGCCATTGCCCAGGTCAACATTCCTGTTGCCATATTTCTTTTTGCCATGATGTATCCGATCATGGTCCAGATCGACTTCAGTGAGGTTGTTAATGCGGTCAAAGCTCCCAGAGCGGTGCTTTTAACTTTAATTATCAACTGGGGCATCAAGCCATTTACCATGTTTTTCTTTGCCTGGCTCTTTATGCGGGTTATCTGGGCTCCCTTTATTGGTTACGAGTTGGCCGGCGAATATATTGCCGGGATGATCCTTCTTGGTATTGCTCCCTGTACAGCCATGGTCCTGGTCTGGAGTTACCTGGCTCGCGGTTTCATGGGTCTGACCCTCGTCCTGGTAGCCATTAACTCTTTGACCATGCTGGTGCTTTATGCTCCCCTGGGCAACTTCCTGCTTGGTGTGGCCGATATGTATGTGCCGTTCATGACTATCTTTTTAAGTGTCATGCTCTATGTTGGTGTCTCACTTGTAGCCGGATATTTCAGCAGGACACGTCTAATAAAGACACGTGGCATTGATTGGTACGAGAGAGTTTTTCTAAAGCATATGGGTACGATTTCGATCATTGCTCTCCTGCTAACCCTGATTTTCCTTTTTATGCTTCAGGGTGGCGTTATCCTTGAGGCGCCCCTGGTAGTTGGGATGATTGCCGTACCGCTGATTATTCAGACCCTTTTTATTTTTATTATTGCCTATGTTTTGGCCAAGTTAATCGGGTTAACATACGAAGAAGCGGCTCCGGCTTCAATGATCGGCGCCAGTAACCACTTTGAGGTTGCTATCGCCACGGCTGTCACGGTTTTCGGCCTCACCTCGGGAGCGGCGCTGTCTACTGTGGTGGGGGTGTTGATTGAAGTGCCGGTAATGCTCTGGCTGGTTAGGATTTGCCTGAGGACACGTGATCGATTCCCGGCCTTGAAAAAGGTGTCTTAGGCATAGATGCTGTGCATTATATTTGTAAATGATTGATAATAATAATGTGGAATAGGTGGCATGAGTGGTGGTTAAAAATAAAACCAGAGTTCTGTTTCTATGCACGGGTAATTCCGCCCGCAGTCAGATGGCTGAAGGGTTTCTTAAAGCCCTGGGCGGATCCCGCTTAACTGTCAGCAGCGCTGGTACTGCTCCGGTCGGGGTAAACCCCCTGGCAATCAAAGCGATGGCTGAAGTGGGTATTGATATAAGCAGTCACACATCTGATGCCGTTAGTTCTGATCTGTTGGCGAATATCGATTTACTGATCACTCTTTGCGGCGATGCCAGGGAAAGCTGTTCTGTTGTTCCGACCAGGGTGGAAAAACGGCACTGGGCTTTAGAAGATCCGGCCCGGGCTGAGGGGACGGAACAGCAGAAATTAGAGAAATTCAGAGAAATTAGAGATCAAATCAAAAGTGAAATAGAGCAACTAGTTTCTGAATAATCAAACTTTAGTACGCAGGGACGGAGGTAGTGTACCAAAAAATTCACTACCTCCGTTTTCTTGTACCAGATCAGGTACGATTGCAAATATTGCAGGGATTTATTATCTTAAAGCGGTAGTTGAATGTGTTATAATTGAGCAAGTTTAAACAATACCGATATTGCTACGAGGTGTGTTTTTTGTCATTAGCAAAAGCTGCTCTGGTAGTAAATCCCGTTTCAGCCAATGGATTAACCAGGAAACGGTGGCCTGAAATTGCCTCTGCCTTCGAAAGGGAAGGGCTTCCTTATGTCTACAGTTTTACCGAAGCGCCGGGGCATGCCACGGAGTTGACCCTTAGTTATTTGAATGAAGGATACAAACTGGTTGTATCGGTTGGCGGCGATGGTACAGCCAATGAAGTAATAAACGGCTTTTTCACTGACAAAAAGGCAGCGCCCGGGGATAGAGCTTTTGGCTACATATCCACCGGTACCGGTGGTGACCTCGGTCGGACTATCGGCACGCCCAGGGGTATTCCTGAAGCCGTCCAACATCTGATCAGATGTCCATCACGCCCTGTGGATGTCGGCAGGGTTACCTTTATTAATAGTTTTGGCAAAGAAGAGATTCGATATTTTATAAACGTGGCCGGCCTGGGCCTCGACGGTGACATTGTAGACCGGGTCAACCGGACCAGCAAAGCGCTCGGTGGCTTTATTTCTTTTTTGTGGGGTACGGTTGTCAGCTTGCTCCTATATAAAAATCAAAATATGGTTATTGCAGTCGATGATCAGATAGTGGTTGATGAACCGATTACCTTTGTGGCAATCGGTAATGGCTGTTATTTCGGTGGTGGAATGAAAGTTGCGCCTAATGCACTGATGGATGACGGTCTTTTCGATATCATCATTCTGCAAAATTTAAGCAAACTAAAATTGTTGCTAAATCTGCACCGTGTTTACCGCGGGACACATCTTACTCACCCCCTGATAACAAGCTTGCAGGGCAGAAAAATAACAGTAAACTCAAAAGGCACAGCCCTGCTTAATCTTGACGGTGAACAGCCCGGAAGGGCGCCTGCTGAAATTGAACTGCTCCCACAGGCCATAAATATTAAAGGTTAGTGAATCTGTCCTTGACAGAGCAAAGAGCAAGTTTTATGATTATTTGTAAGCTATTGCTAAAGAAGGAGGCGTTTAACGCTTGCAGATAAAAGTTAAGCTGGAAAACGGGAAGGAGGCTGTATATCCTGAAGGTACAACCTGCATGGATCTTTACCGGGAAAAAACAGCCGAGAATAAAGATATGATTGCAGTTCTTGTTGACGGCAAAGAATGCGATTTAAACCAGACTCTGCCTGACAGCAGCACGGTTTCATTTGTCAATTTCGATACACCACAGGGAGCTGACATTTACCGTCATAGCGCCAGTCATATCTTAGCCCATGCCGTGAAACGCCTTTACCCAGATGCAAAGTTGGGAATTGGGCCGGCCATTGAAAACGGATTTTATTACGATGTTGAATTTGAAGAGCCGATTTCAAGTGATGATCTGGATGCAATCGAAAAAGAAATGAAAAATATAGTAAAAGAGCGCAAGCCGATCCAGCGCCGGGAAATGACAAGAGAAGAAGCTTTACAGCTTTTTGAAGAAAAAGGCGAAAAATATAAAATTGAACTGATTAACGATCTGCCGGACGATACCGTAATCAGCTGTTACGAACAAAATGATTTCATTGATCTATGTGCCGGCCCGCACCTTTCGCATACCGGCATGGTAAAAGCATTCAAACTGACCGGCCTCGCCGGCGCTTACTGGCGTGGAGATGAGCATAAACCCATGCTGCAGCGTATCTACGGGACAGCTTTTCCAAACCAAGAACGCCTCGAACATTACCTTAACATGCTCGAAGAAGCCAAAAAAAGGGATCACCGTAAACTGGGTCGGGAGCTGGAACTTTTCAGTCTGCATGATGAAGGGCCCGGGTTTCCTTTTCTACACAACAACGGAATGGTTGTCTGGCAGGAACTGGCAAATTTTTGGCGCGACGAGCACCGCAGGGCAGGCTATGAGGAAATTAAAACCCCATTAATTTTAAACCGTGATTTATGGGAGCAGTCGGGTCACTGGGAACATTTTCGTGAAAATATGTATTTTACAAGGATTGATGAACAGGATTATGCTGTTAAACCAATGAATTGTCCCGGGGCCATGCTTGTTTACCGTTCAAAAATGCACAGTTATCGCGATTTACCGCGTCGTATTGCTGAAATGGGTATAGTTCACCGGCATGAACTTTCAGGAACCCTGCATGGTCTAATGCGGGTGAGAAGTTTTACCCAGGATGATGCTCATATCTTTATGCTGCCGGAACAGGTTAAATCGGAAGTAGCCGGAATCATCGCCCTGATGGACCGTTTCTACACTGTTTTCGGATTTGATTACCGCGTAGAGTTAAGTACCAGACCGGAGAAAGCCATGGGCAGTATCGAGATGTGGGATAAGGCAACCGATATCCTGGAACAGGTATTAAAAGATAAAGATGTGGACTACCGTTTAAATGAAGGTGATGGTGCATTTTACGGGCCTAAAATAGATTTTCATCTGGAAGACTGCCTCGGTCGCAGCTGGCAGTGCGGCACGATTCAACTTGATTTCCAAATGCCGGAAAAATTTGATTTAACCTACATCGGCGAAGATGGTGACAGGCATCGGCCGGTGGTTATTCACAGGGTAATTTACGGTTCTATGGAGAGACTGATGGCCCTGATAATTGAACATTACGGCGGGGCATTTCCGCTTTGGCTGGCTCCTGTGCAGGTTACAGTGATCCCCGTTACTGAAAGGAGCCATGAATACGCACAACAGGTGTGTGAACAGCTTAAGAGTGAAGATTTTCGTGTCAAACTCGATCAACGTAACGAAAAGGTGGGCTATAAAATCAGGGAAGCGCAGGTCAAAAAAATTCCCTACATGCTTATAGTTGGTGATCGGGAAGTTGAAAGCGGGCAGGTTGCGGTACGTCATCGTGAACAGGGAGATTTAGGACCAGATGATCTGGACAGCTTTATTGATAAGACCAGGAAAGAAGTTGACGAAAAAATAATTTGACCTGCCCCGTATAATCTGATAT
>JBNJHN010000054.1:0-14348 GCA_051748565.1 Bacillota bacterium
GATTATTTGAGATTATTTGAGATTTCGGCTTATTATAAAGTATAAAAATTTTAAGCACCCAACCTTGACAAAAAAGAAAATATCATTCAGAATATAGATATAATTCCGCAATTATATTATAGTTCCGTATTACAATTATATGGCATTAATTGGATGGTGAGTTTATGGGTTACCCAAGACGAATGCCATCGGTTTTAAACAGCTACGAACAACTGGCGTTATTGAAACAGCCTAATCCAAAAGCGCCCACAGGTATGCGTAATCTATGCATCCTTACTTTAATGCTTAAAATTGGTCTGCGAGTCAATGAAGTTATAAATCTTCAGGGAAATGACATCGATTGGAATCAGGGAAAAATCAACATTAAGGAAAGCGGCGCAGCAAAGGGAAGAACCCTCTGGGTCGACGAACCTGAAATAGCCCTGCTTAATCGGTGGCGCAGTATTAAACCGGAAAATTCCTCATTTTTCTTTAGCACCTTGGATGGAAATAAAATTAAGGATCGCTATATCAGGGAAATGGTTAAACGCCTGGCAAGGAAAGCCGGTATCAGTAAGGACGTTTACCCACACCTGCTGCGATATACATTTGCAGTCGAGTTTATGCGCGAAACCAAGGATATAAATCTCCTGCAGGATGCGCTAGGCCACAGGGACACCTCAGCCACCCAGATTTATGCCAAACTTATGTTCGAAGATCTCAGGGAACCATGTTTTTCTGATAAGCATAACAAGCGCAGCGGAATGCCGGCACCTGAAGACGAACAGCGGCGGTTTTCCGTAATAGAAAAATCTGGAAGTGATGAAATTGAACAAGACATCGATACCCGGCAAAGTACGGCAGAAATCATCCCTGAAGAGCCGGACCGAGTTGTGAAAGAATCTAATCAGTCTGTTGCTAAATCACCTGACCGTGCTGTTGATGCAATTATTGAAAACGATATACCGAAAGAAAAAGAATATGTTCCTGTGATAAAAGAAAAAAACAAACCGGATATAACTATGGAGACTGTACCGATGAAAGAGGAAAAAGCAAAGCCGGAGAAAGAAGAACTTGAAGAGCAAGGAAAAAGTGAAGAGACTCTATATAAGAAATACGAAGAAGAAATCGAAATGAGAATACAGCTGGAGGCCGAAAAATTTACGAATAGTAAAGTTCCAATACCGGCTATAAAATGCAGCCAGTGCAATTATATTTTGCGTTTCCAGGGTGACTGTCCCAAATGCGGAGCTTCTTTCAATGCAATCTTAAAACACTGGGGCAAAAATGTATGAGGGAAGGGGCCCCTGGATTGATTTATTTGCAGAGATATAACTTCCGATAATACATCTTATGTAAACTAAAAGAGAGAAGGCTATTTCTTTATCACCGCTGCCTCCCTCCGACCCCTAAAACCCATATTTTCCAGGATTTCTTTTTGTAAGAAACTTTTTGTTTTGCCATCTAATTTACTGCTATAATATAATTGTTTTTGTATCATTATAAATATATCAACCATTGTCCGGAGGTTAAACTGTGTCTAGAACTATTTACATTGCCGTATTGACAACACTTATAATTTTAACTGCCTCCCTCCTCTTTACTTCCTGTGGAAGAAACGAGATGCCCGGCCCAGCAGAACTTCCTGCAGAACCTGAAGAAATTGATTTAGTCGATAGTAATAATGGTTCTGCTGTTACTGAAAATCCGGTAGAGGAACCGGTGATGCCCCG
This sequence comes from Bacillota bacterium, assembly GCA_051748565.1. Lineage (GTDB taxonomy): Bacteria > Bacillota > Dethiobacteria > DTU022 > DTU022 > SKPH01. The sequence continues at coordinate 1,713 of JBNJHN010000054.1, forward strand.
GATTGGGATTTACAGCGGCAAAGGCAGCTGGGATGTAAATATAATAACTTTACAGCACTTTTTCGATAACTACAACATTGAATGGTCTGAACTTAACGAACAGGATGCAGTATCACTTGACCTGGGGACATATTTTGATATTATTTGGTTTCCCGGTGGCTTTGCTGCAGAGTACAAGAATTTTATATCCGACCATTCAAACATCCGTTCTTTTGTCAGTGAGGGCGGCGCATTTATCGGCAGTTGCGCTGGAGCTTATTATGCCGGTGATATTCTGCGCTGGCACGGCACCGATCACCAGTACCCTCTCAAGCTGTTCGACGGCAGGGGAATCGGCCCGCTGGTAGGGCTTATAGCCTGGGGCGACATAGATACAATTTATCTTGATGCTGATCACCCCGTTAATGCCGGTTTTCAAAACTCTTTGGATATGTACTACTTTGACGGCCCTTATTTTGAGCCTTACAACCCGGACAAAATTGAAGTGCTTGCCCGCTATGCCGTTAATGATAAACCGGCTGTCATTGCCGGCCGTTACGGCAGCGGAAAATATATGTTGTTTGGTCCCCACCCTGAACTTGGAGGTTATTCCGTCGAGTCTCCGGATTTTAACCTTGATGGCGGAGAGGGAGCCCAGTGGCCCTGGCTCCATGCTTCCCTCCTCTGGTTTTCCAACTGGTAAGATGGATTCCCTGATGTTATAATTGGTTAAGCTTGTAAATTAGGATGGTGAATTGTTATGCGTCGCATTTATTTTATTGCCATATTTATCGTCATGGTTACATTTTCTTTTGTTATCGGCACTCAGGCCGGGAATCTCTATCCTCCTGAAGTTATATGGGAACAACCTCCTGCTGATCTCTCCGCTGATGAAACCATGCATGAAGTAATCGAGGAAGAGCCTGAAGAAGATCCGGAACCTGATCTGCAAACCGTTAATTTGGTTGCTGTGGGTAATATATTTCCCCATATACCGCAGATTGAACAAGCTTATGTCGGTGATGGTGTTTACGATTTTAGTCCCAGCTTCGAGATAATTTCACCTTATCTCCAGGCTGCAGATATAGCCTTTGCAGATCTCGAAACATCCCAGGCCGGTCCTGATATAACTTTCCAGGGGGTTAAAGGTTATACCGGCTTTCCCCTGTTTAATACCCCCCAGGAGTTGTCAGTTGCTTTACGGGATGCCGGTGTGGATGTTTTAACCCTTGGCAACAACCATGCCCTGGATCGCGGCCTGGAAGGCTTAATGGTTACGCTTGATCATCTTCGCAGCCTTGGCATTAAAACCTTTGGCGCTTATAAAAACGAGGAGGAAAGAAATACTCCGCTAATTATAGAAAAAGAGGGCATCAAAATCGCTTTTATCGGTTACACTTTTAGTACTAACGGCATTCGTGTCCCTGATGGCCATGAATATTGTGTTAATTTTACACCTGGATTTCAGGATATAAGCCCAATTATCGAAGATATTTCTATCGCAAAGCAAAGAGGAGCCGATATAATTGCTTTTTTCCCCCACTGGGGCGAAAATGAATACTCTAAAGAACCTCAGCCCCAGTACTATCGTGAGGTAGCCGCAGAATTGGCAGCAGCAGGAGCAGACCTGATCATCGGTGGCCATCCAAAGTTTATCCAGCCGATTGAATGGTTCTTCACCGAAGAAGCAGACGGGTCAGAAAGGGCTGCACTTGCTATCTACTCCCAGGGAACCTTTCTTTCAAACCAACATTACCCGGCCAATATTTCCCCTTTAGTAGAGTATGGACTGCTGCTTGATGTCGAACTAACAAAAAATATCGACAGTGGCGAAGCCTGGATTAGCGGGATAAATTACGAAGTAACCTGGATACATCGCGAATGGCGTCACCGCATTCTCCCTCTTTCAGATGTTTTTACCTCGCCTCCGGAAAAATATAACTTAAGCGCATCTAAACTTGAAAACCTGAAATCTTGGCAGCAAGAAATTATCGATATTATCCATATGTATGGTCATGCAGAAGATCAAATCAGGGCAATGGCAATTTCTGATTCTTTGTTTGAGCGTTCATATCGTTAGGCTCACTGCTGTTGATTTGGAAACCTTTTATCATAAGAACGCAGAGGAGTTTAAAAATTGAAAATTGGTGTTTTTACAGATAGCTACCGCCCTTACACCAGCGGCGTGGTAAGATCAATTGAACTCTTTTCGCGTGAATTCGATTTGAAAGGTCATGAGGTTTTTATTTTCGGACCAGATTATCCCCTCCTGCACCCTCCAAAAGAAAAAGGAGTCTTCCGCTTCATGTCAGTTCCATGGCCGACTGTCCCCGAGTTTTCGCTGCCAATACCGATATCAGCACAGTTGAGCTCGACGATAAAAGATATCGGTCTCGATATAATCCACGCCCATTCTCCCTTTTTGCTCGGAAGGCTGGGCGCACGTGCCGCGCGCAGGCACAAATTGCCTCTGGTATTTACTTTTCATACATTATACGATCAATATGTTCATTATTTTCCAATTGCTGAAAAAACATCCAAACAAATTGTACAGGCAATCGGTCGTAACTTTTGCAATCGATGTAATATGGTTGTCGCCCCTTCTCTTCTTGTTGTTAATTACCTGCGGCGCATAGGAGTTGAAGCGCCTATCGTAAGTATACCAACCGGTGTAGATCTTTCTGAATTTGAAGATCTTGATCGCAGTTGGCTTAAAAACAACTACGGTGTAAAAGCAGAAGAAAAAGTACTTTTATTCGTAGGCAGGTTGGGAAAAGAAAAAAACGTTACCTTTTTAATTAAATCTTTCCAGGCTGTGCTCCAAAAATACTCTGCCGCACGCCTGGTAATGGTCGGCAAAGGCCCTCAGGAAAATTCACTTCGCAATCTTATCCGTCAGCTTGGAATTGAAGAAAAAGTCATTTTCACCGGCGTTTTACCGCGCAAAACAATTGTCCACTGTTATGCCAGCGCAGACTTGTTTGTATTCCCATCTGTAACTGAAACCCAGGGGCTTGTAATTGGAGAAGCTAAAGCTACCGGTTTGCCCGTGGTAGCAATCCGAGCTTTCGGGCCTGCAGAAATGGTCGCCCACGGGGAAGACGGTATATTAACCGACCCTTCCCTCCCCGCTTTCACTGAAGCAATCCTCGAACTGCTTCAGGATGATCAGCTCCATAACCGTATGAGTAAGCAAGCCCTTAAAAATGCTCCTCTTGTTTCTTCGTCTCACAGCGCTGATAAAATGCTTGAAGTATACCAGGACTTAATTGATGAAAAAGCTTATGCAACGCGCAAACGAAACTCTTATTGGTATAAGCGCGGCAGTTGAGACAACTGCCTTAAAATATAACAGGACCAATCTGTAATCAACGGACAGCTTAATCACAAATTGACATTCAATTTTCTTTAAAGGGTCTTAGCCCTTTATTATTTTGTACCGTTTTACCCTATTTCGGTCTGAAATTTCATGTGGCCAGTTTTTAATTCCTTATAAATCCTGTTAAATCCCCCCATAACTCTCAAAAGGTTGTTAATCGCCCGGCTATCAACATTATTATTTTTCCCTGCCTGAGTTTTAAAATCCAGGGTCTGAAAACGGCAATCTCTCTTGCTTATTAATTTTCCACATGATAAGTTAAAGATAATAACATTACCTAACGCTTATAACATAAAATACTAGTTAGTCTAGTTAGGAGGACTGCATGGATAGCTCTGATAATTATCCACAAGGCAATTGCGGCAAAGGAGCCATTTCTAATAGCGAGCCAATTGGCCGCTATAGTCAATATAAAATATTAAAAGAAGCTTCTCCGGCTGAAAAATATTTATCAAAGCAGACAGTCGATCACGTAGATAACAAAACGAAGCTACTTTCAGAATATTTTATTGTCCCGGCAGATGATGCAGTTTATCAGGAAAAAACATTAAATGCCTTTGATTATTACCCTGAAATATTGCTGGACTTTATTAACATGGCCAAAACAATAAAAAGAAGCAATGAAATTGAAATTGCCAACCAGATTTTGAATTATTGTAATCGCTATGGATTATTCAATATCTCGGCCCTTTATTCAGTTGACTTTGGGATAAGAGATAAAATAGTCTATAATGGAAAAAATTATTTTAAATATGATTATTACTGGGTATTGCTAAGCCAGGTCGGGATGAAAGCTTTATATGGTCGGGAAGGGGAAAGTGAATTTATTCATGTTTTAGATTTTGCAGATATTTTTTTTCCGAAGTTATGGAACAGATATGCAGAGTTTATGGAAGATAAGGATGGTTTAGAAAGCAAACTCAAAAATAATTATTTTTGTGAACCTCTAGAATACCTTGTAAAGGAAATATCATTGCTTTATTGTCAATTTGAACCCTGGTTCGATCGCACTTCCATTGATGAAAATACTTTTGGTTTAATTGAACGATTACCTGCGAACCCTACAACTGCACCGGTTACTGTTTCAATTGATTATAACCGAACCTGGAAATTGAAATGGATATATAAGTCTTTGATAGATGCTCTTAATATTATGTTTATAAAAAATATTATTGAAATGAATCAAAGAGTACTTTTTTGTCAGAATTGCCATTCATCGTTTATTACCAGAAGGAAAATCCATAAATATTGCAGTCTGCGATGTAATAATGCCGCTCGTCAGAGAAAGTGGTATAGCAAGCGTAAAAAGAAAAACAGGGAATTATAAACTTCTCCCGGCTTCCTATAATCTTTTTAGTTTAGATTGACAAACTATCACAATTACTATAATATCCCACATAGCGGGTTCGATTATTAATCCCGCAGCAATTAAGCAAAATAAGCCCTCTGTGCAATCTTTCTACAGTGGGCTTACTTCTAAATCAGGGAGGAAGTAAGATGAGGGAATTAATTACCGGATTAGTACTGATTGGGATCTTTTTTTTCCTTGTTCTTTTTCTTAAGAGCGGTTATGACAGAAAAAAGGAAGATGAAGCCAAAAAAAAATTAAAGAAATAACATGTAAATCTAAGGTGCTAACCTTGCTCCATGTGTTGTTCGATATAGTCGGCCGCCCTCTCCATCCTTTCCATCGTTCTTTTGCGTCCCAGGAGAGCCATTATTTCGAAAAGTGCCGGGCCTCCGGTTTTACCTGTCACAGCCAGGCGTACAGGTAGAATAAGCTGTCCAAATGATAAACCGAGCCTTTCGCTAAGCGACTGGAAAAGTGATTCAGCGATCTCAGTATTAAAAGCTTCGAGCGATTTAACTTCTTCGGCCAGGATCCGTAACAATTCAGCGGTTCCCTCTTTTTTAAAAGCCTTCTTTACGCCTTTTTCATCATAGTCGAAGTGATCAAGGTAAAAAAAATCTGCTGCTTCGGCCAATTCTTTTAATGTTCGTGCCCTCTCCCTGACAGATTCTATTACTTGCCTGAAATAGTCGCATTCTTCTTCAGATAGCTCCCCTTCGAGCAACCCTCTCTCCCGAAAAAAGGGAACGGCGGTATCAGCAAGCTTATCAAGAGGGTATTCGCGAATATAGTGCCCATTCATCCAGCCTAATTTATTGACATCATAAACTGCGGCAGTTTTAACTACTTTTTTAAGATTAAACAAGTTAATCATATCGTCTATGGAATATATTTCCTGTTCCCCTCCCGGTGACCATCCTAATAAGGCCAGGTAATTGACCAGTGCTTCCGGAAGATATCCTTCTTTTCGAAATTCCTCAACTGAAGTTGCTCCGTGGCGTTTGCTTAGTTTACTGCGGTCAGGGGCAAGAATCATCGGAACATGTGCAAAAACAGGCAGTTCATAACCAAGAGCTGAAGCACATAATAACTGACGGGGTGTGTTGGAAAGATGTTCTTCAGCGCGAATTACGTGGGTAATCTCCAACTGGAGATCGTCAACTATACTGGCAAAATTATAGGTGGGTAATCCATTTGATTTCAAGATGATAAAATCATCAAGAGTGCTGTTATCAAAGCTGACCTTTCCCCTGATCATATCTTCAACTACAGTTGTTCCCTGGTCGGGGGTAAACAACCTTATAACAGCCTCCCTGCCTTCATCTTTCAGGGCTTTCTCGTCAGCTTCTGAGAGATTTCTGCAGGTTCCGGGATAAAGGAAAGTTTTATTATCTTTTCTGGCGGCATCTCTTTTCCCGGCTAATTCTTCGGTGCTGCAATAACAGCGATAAGCCTTTTTCCCATCTATAAGCCGACCCGCTTCCCGGTTATACTCCTCCAGTCTGGCGGACTGGTAATAAGGCCCTTCGTCCCAGTCGAGGCCCAACCAACGCATTGCGTTGATCAATTTATCAATATAGTCAGAATGAGATCTCTCAAGGTCTGTATCATCAATGCGTAAAACAAAGGTCCCTCCCGAAGCCCGTACAAAAAGATAATTAAAAAGAGCGGTGCGGGCACCGCCAACATGAAGTTCTCCAGTCGGGCTGGGAGCAAATCTTACCCTCACATTTGACAAAAGAACACCTCATCCCCGGTTAATTCAGAATTGAAAGCAATATGCCTGCCGCCACGGCAGAGCCAATTACACCGGCCACATTGGGACCCATGGCATGCATAAGCAGGTAATTATTCGGATTTTCTTTTTTACCAACCGCCTGTGAAACTCTCGCTGCCATCGGTACAGCCGATACGCCTGCAGAACCAATCAAGGGATTTATTTTACCTCCCGTAAGAAAATAGAGAAGTTTGCCCATCAATACACCGGTTGCAGTCCCGAAAGCAAATGCGGCAAGTCCCAGCAAAATAATCTTAATTGTATCCGGAGTCAGAAAATAAGCGGCAGTCGCTTTGGCTCCGACAGTTAACCCTAAGAAGATAACTACGATATTATTTAATTCATTTTGAGCCGCCTTGCTGAGACGTTCTGTTACTCCGGTTTCCCTGATCAGATTTCCGAACATGAGCATCCCTAAAAGTGGTAAAGCCGCAGGCAATAATAGCCCGGTAAGAATAATTACTACTATTGGAAAGATTATTTTTTCACTTTTAGATACAGGCCGCAGCTGTTCCATAACAACCTGGCGTTCTTTTTTGCTTGTCAGTAAATACATGATCGGCGGCTGGATAATTGGAACCAGAGCCATGTAAGAATATGCTGCTATAGCAATAGAGCCCAACAGTTCCGGAGCAAGCTGCGTTGATACAAAAATTGCCGTGGGACCGTCCGCTCCCCCGATAATACCGATCGCTCCTGCCTGCTGAGCGGTGAAACCAAAATAAATGGAACCTAAAAAAGTTAAGAAAATACCGAATTGAGCTGCAGCACCCAATAGTATAGTAACCGGATTGGCAATCAGCGGACCGAAATCTGTCAGTGCACCGACACCGAGAAATATAAGAGGAGGATAAATACCAAGTTCCAACCCAAGGGATAAGTAATACAGTAAACCGCCGAGATCCAAGCCCGTTTCAGGCTGCATAAGGCCCCCTAAAGGCAAATTAACCAGCAGCATACCGAAACTGATTGGCACTAAAAGCAGCGGTTCATATTTCTTGACAATACCCAGGTAAAGAAGAATACAGGCAATAGTGATCATTATTAGATCATTTATCGTCAAATTATAAAAGCCTGTTCCCTGCAGGAATTCAGCCAGAATATCCAGCATTCAGTTTCAACCCCTTCCGCATCTTATCAATCTTAGAGTCTTAGCTGCTTAGTTTACGACATCACGATTAAGGGGTCTCCACTGTTAACAGTGTCACCTTTTTCAACCAGAACATCTGCAACAGTCCCTCCCTGGGAGGCGGTCAGTTCATTTTCCATTTTCATTGCTTCCAGTACAAGCAAAACATCACCTTCGCTGATAGTATCTCCGACCTTTACTTTAACTTCGAGAACTGAACCGGGCATGGGAGCTTTAACTTCAAAACCGCCTGCTGCTGCCGGTTTAGGTGTCTCTTTCGGCTGAGCTTCGGTGGAGGCAGTTTTCTCAGTTTTAATAGGACCTGGGGCAGCAGCTGAAGGTTTGGAAACTGTTTTTTGAACGTCTTTTACAGACCCCTGACTGGTACTATGGCCCAATTCTTCAACCTGAACCGTATAAGCCTGGCCGTCGACAGTTACTTTAAATGTTTTCAAGTAATTTTTTCCTCCTAATGTTTTCTAATTCCAATTTATTTTCAAGAAGTGACTTCCGGCCGGCAACCTGCCAGCTGCTGCCGGAACTATTTCCCGTGGGTTGTACGGCAATACTGATAATCTTTCCCTGATGATGTGAGCTCTCAAGCTGAAGATAATTATATACTGCAGCAGTAATTACCGCTGCGGTGCGCTGATTGATACCTTTGCCAGAGTCACTGCGGGAATCAGCCGGCGTAACCAAGGGCTTTCCGGCTGTTTTTTTATCGCCTGTTTTATAGAAAATACGGGTGAATACTAACATAATGCAGTAGAGGGCAAATAGTGTAAATAATACTACCGAAAAACCGATAACCATAACCTGAATCGCAAAATCAAATTCTTCCATTATCCTCTTTATCCCTCCGAAAATTCATATAGTTGATTCTATCACTTTATTCTGCTAATGAAAAGGTCGCTTACTTAATTCCGGATTAGATTTTTCATCCGGGCAAAATAGGTATACGAAATAGCAAGTTCAATTGGATAACCAGCTTTATTATTGCTGTCCCCATGGAAATCGGTACCCCCTGTGACAAGCAATCCATTTTTTCGAGCCAGGTCATGGTAATATCTGACTAACGCTTTACTGTGGTCGGGATGAAAAACTTCAATTCCAGCCAACCCTTCAGTTATTAGTTCATTAACCAACTTTTTAGCTTTCTCCCCCGGATGGGCAATGACAGAAATCGCTTCGACTTCTTTGAAGAGTTTCATAACCTCCCTTATGCTCATTGTCATGCGAGGAACATACGCAGGGCGGCCACGGCTTAAATATAAGGAAAAGGCTTCGGCCAGAGTTTGGACATATCCTTTATTTTGCAGCAGTCGTGCCAGGTGAAGCCTGCCTGGTGCTGCTTTCCCGGCAACGGCCAATACATCTTCAGTGTTTATTTTGAATCCCTGCTGCTTTAATTTATCGATAATTAAATTCATCCGCTTGTATCTTTCCAGCTGCATCCTTTCAAGGGCGGCCTTTAACTTAATCAAATCCCGTGGATAATATCCAAGCATGTGTATTTCATTATTGTTATCTGTTATGCTTATCTCCACACCTGGAATAAATTCTATACCGAATCTATCTGCTGCCTCTTTCCCTTCCGCAAAACCGTTTATGGTATCATGATCCGCTATACCGGCTGCAGCCAGGCCTGCATCTGCTGAAATTTTCATTAATTCTCCTGGGCTGAAAAGGCCGTCCGAAAAATTGCTGTGCATATGAAAATCTACTTTTCTCTGAGAATCCATGGAAAAACCTTCTTTTAATATTATATTAAAATAAATCTGCAATACCTGTTTAATAAATGCAAAAAAACACCCTCCACAAATTGTTAACAGAGGGTGCAATATTATCCTTCATAAGTGAACTGCTCAACGTGGTTCAATAATCAATTTAATTGCGGTTCTTTCTTCCCCGTCAATTTCGATATCCGTAAAAGCTGGTATACAGATTAAGTCAATTCCACTCGGAGCTACAAACCCCCTGGCAATAGCAACTGCTTTTACTGCTTGATTCAAGGCTCCCGCACCGATTGTCTGAATTTCTGCTCCCCCTCTTTCCCTGAGCACCCCGGCAAGGGCTCCGGCTACAGAATTAGGGTTAGATTTTGCTGAGACTTTTAATACTTCCATTGGTAGATGCCTCCTTAGCGGATTTATCTAAAATATTCTGCTCCGGATCTTAAATTCCTGCCTGAATTATATGAATAATTTAATATATGCGATTTATTAATTTATCAATAATCAGACCCCCCTTTTTAAATATTCTATTCTGTTTTATAAATTCTTTCGATCGACATAGTTCTGCCGCTGAGCTCATTTATTTCAATAATAACGGCATTAAAAACAATTTTACCTTCGGATATCGATAACTTATGCGGTAGTTGGGTAACAAACCTTGTCAGGGGTCCTTCTTTATCGACTCCCAGGATGGAATCATAAAGGCCAACCATACCCACATCAGATATGTAGGCAGTTCCTTTGGGAAGTAATCTTTGATCAGCAGTCTGAATATGAGTGTGTGTCCCAATAACAGCGCTGACCTGTCCATCTAAATACCAGCCGAGAGCCTGTTTCTCGGAGGTTGCTTCTGCATGAAAATCAATGATTACCAGGTCCACCTTGCTCTTCAGTAATAATAATTCCCTGTCGGCTGCACGAAATGGGCAGTCAACAGGTTTCATAAATACTCTGCCAATCAAGTTGATAACTGCCAGCCTGGTTTTTCCCTTTGTCCTTTCAATAATGACTGAACCTAAACCCGGGGTGGTTTCTACCGGATAATTTGCCGGTCTAATCATTCTCGGCTCCCGATCTATAAAGTTAAATATATCCGGCCGATCCCAGATGTGATTTCCACCGGTAACAACATCGATTCCCATACTTCTCAGTTCGCTATAAATTTTTTCAGTCATTCCAGCTCCACCGGCAGCATTTTCACCATTGGCAATTATAAAGTCAATACAATGCATTTTTTTCAAATCGGTAAGATTTTTGTGTAAATACTGTCTACCCGGCTTCCCGACTATATCTCCTATAAACAAAACGCGCATTTAGACAACTCCAATACTCGTGATATCTGCTTCTTTGAAACTTACTTTTCTGCTGCATAGTCATTTTTTCCTGCTCTACACAAAGAAAGCGCCTTTATAAAAGGCACTTTCCTGAAAGAATATCTACTAAAACCGGGACAACCTTACTTGGCATAATCAACTGCTCTTGTTTCCCGAATCACTGTAACTTTTATCTGTCCGGGATATTCAAGTTCGCCTTCGATTTTTTTAACAATATCCCGGGCTACCTGAATCGAAGTATAGTCATCAATCCGATCTGGCTTTACCATAATCCTGATTTCCCGGCCGGCATGAATAGCATAGGACTTTTCCACACCTTCAAACGAATCAGCGATATTCTCAAGTTTTTCAAGACGCTTTATGTAGGCTTCCAGGGTTTCTCTCCTTGCCCCGGGACGGACTGCCGATATTGCATCGGCGGCCTGTATCAATACCGCTTCCATGGTATTAAATTCAATATCGCCATGATGGGCCTCAATTGCATTGACTATGGCTGGAGATTCCTTATATTTTTTAGCCACTTCAGCACCGATCTGGACATGTGACCCTTCTGTTTCGTGATCAATCGCTTTTCCGATATCATGTAACAGACCTGCACGTTTGGCGAAAGTAACATCAAGGCCTAATTCTGCTGCCATGATACCGGCCAGATGGGCAACCTCAATTGAATGTTGCAAAACATTCTGTCCGTAACTGGTTCTGAAGCGCAGCTTACCGAGTAAAAAGACAATTTCGGGGTGCACTCCATGCACTCTGGATTCAAAAGTAGCACGTTCCCCTTCTTCTTTAATCTGAGCATCTACTTCTTTGCGTGTTTTTTCGACAATTTCTTCGATCCTGGCAGGATGGATGCGACCATCGCTCACCAACTTCTCCAGAGACAGGCGGGCAACTTCCCGTCTGATCGGATCAAATCCCGATATAATTACAGCTTCCGGAGTATCATCAATAATCAAATCAATACCTGTCAGTGTTTCAAGTGCACGAATGTTTCGGCCCTCACGACCGATAATTCTGCCTTTCATTTCATCATTAGGCAGGGAAACAACGGATACAGTCGATTCTGATACATGATCTGCTGCATAGCGCTGAATAGCCAGAGTAACAACCTCACGGGCTTTTTTCTCGCCTTCCGCTTTTGCCTGGTTCTCCATTTCTTTAACCATACTGATCATTTCATGGTTAATTTCATCCCTGACTCTTTGGAGGAGCAGTTCTTTTGCATCATCTGATGACATGCCCGACACCCTTTCCAGCTCAGCTAGCTGTTTCTGGTGCAGCTGCTCCAGTTCATCCCTAAAACTCTTATTCTCCTCTTCTTTTAACCTTAACTCTTCTTCTTTGCGTTCTACTATGTTAATTTTCCTGTCAAGGCTTTCCTCTTTCTGATCCAATCTACGCTCAAGACGTTGCAGCTCTGCTCGTCTCTCTTTACTTTCCTTCTCCATTTCAGTTCTAAGTTTATGCGCTTCCTCTTTAGCTTCAAGCTGTTTTTCTCTTTTTAAAGCACTGGCTTCCTGAGATGCTTCTTCTACTATTTTTTTAGCCGCGGCTTCTGCTGAAGATATTTTTGCTTCAGCAATCATTTTACGAATAAAATACCCGCCTCCCAATCCGACGGCGAGAGCGGCTATAACCAAAAGTAAGCTTTCAAGCATATTATTCACCTCCGTTTCTTAATGATAACTTCAATAATTAATATAATTCCACCAAAATAATATAAGCTGTGTCCAGGACACAGCTTAAAAGAGAAAGTTCAGGCAAAGAGTACACCAATCCCTTAACCAGAAATAAAAGGTTATATGCTTTTTTATTATATCCTCAGTACCTTACGGCACCAGGCTTTCTCTTATCAGTCATGAACTGAACCGAAATAAAATACAATACACCTACATGATAATTGTAGCTTGATAAAAATATTATGTCAAGTTAATAATTACTCAAAATTGCTGTA
>JBNJHN010000055.1:0-3455 GCA_051748565.1 Bacillota bacterium
ATTTGAAAACATGCTGGCTGCCGGTATTGTTGACCCGACGAAAGTTGCCCGTTCCGCAATCCAGAATGCGGCCAGTATTTCTGCCCTGTTCCTGACCACGGAAGCAGTGGTTACCGACCTCCCGGAAGAAAACAGCGGAGGCGGCATGGGCGGCGGAATGCCCGGCGGCGGAATGCCAATGATGTAAGAACTGCGAGGCACCGGTATAAAGCCGGTTATATATAGAAAAGCTCCCTGTTAACGCAGGGAGCTTTTGTTTTTAGTACACTACCCCCGTTCTCTGTACTATTTTCAGATATTGGTACACTACCCCCGTCCCTCTGTACTAAAATGAGGGATTTTGTGGGCTCGACAACTGTAAGGTGGTAATCTATAATCTGTTTAATGGTTCAAAAACTTATCTTGTCTGTAAAAGCGGAGGTGGCCGGAGATGATTGACTTTTCTTTAACTGATGAGCAGCTGGCGATACGGCAGACGGCCAGGGATTTTGCTCAGAAAGAAATCGTCCCTGCGGCTGTGGAATTTGACCGCAGCGGTGATTTTCCAGAGGATATCCTTAAGAAAGCTTTTAAAGCCGGCCTGGTTTACGCTGCTATCCCCGAAAGGTACGGCGGGGGAGGTTTATGTGCGCTCGATCAGCTGGTATTGGTTGAAGAGCTTGCAGCAGGTTGCTCCGGTATATGCGCCTGTATTGCTATCAACAGTTTGGCTGCCATTCCACTGATCTATTTTGGTACCGAAAATCAAAAACAAATTTACCTGGAGAAGATATGTGCTGAAGAGAAGCTTTTAGCGCTCTGCGTTACCGAGCCGGAAGCAGGATCAGATGTATCATCGATCAGCACGACGGCAAAAAAACAAAACGGCAGTTATGTTATTCGCGGAACTAAAACTTTTATTACCAATGGCGGGGTTGCGGATTACTACCTGGTTTTTGCCTCCGTGGATCGCTCCCTGGGATACAAGGGGATAACCTGCTTTTTGGTGCCGCGGGATGCGGAAGGGCTTTCTGTCGGCAAAAAAGAAGATAAAATGGGCCAGCGGGCTGCAAATACAACGGATGTAATATTTGACGATGTAATAATCCCTGCTGAAAACCGGGTTGGCGAAGAGGGCCGGGGCTTTAAGATTATCATGCAGACCTTTAACCATTCCCGCCCGGGTGTGGGGGCTGCAGCAGTAGGGGTAGCGCGAAGTGCCATGGAGCATGCAATTAAATATGCCGGTGAGCGCGAACAATTCGGCCTGCCGATCATGATGCACCAGGCTATTATGTTCATGCTTGCCGATATGGCAAAAGATATAGAAGCAGGGCGACTGCTTTCCTGGCAGGCGGCCTGGAAAACAGACCGGGGTCTTGATAATTCGAAAGAAGCGGCCCTGGCTAAGGTATTCTGCGGAGATATGGTTATGCGTGTAACCACGGATGCAGCGCAGGTATTTGGCGGTTATGGTTACAGCAAAGATTACCCGGTTGAAAAACTGATGCGCGATGCCAAGGTATTCCAGATTTATGAAGGCACGACCCAAATTCAGCGCCTTCTGATCGGCCGGGCCCTTTTTAAAGAGTTTTTCTAATTAAAAAGTAAAGATATTGAAAGTAACCGAAATTTAATGCTGCTTAATTTATTCTGACTTTGCTTTATCAGCGGGGAAGTATAATATTTATTTCAAAGCAGGCGACTATTACCCTGGAGATGAAAATGGCCAAAAAAATAGACAGCATTTTATTTTTAGCTGCATCAACACTGCTGGTTATGACCATGTTAGGACTGCAGTACTATTTTAGCTGTCATCTTTACGTTGTGCTGCTTGATGATATCGAACTGGGAACAGTGGAAGACGCAGCAGAAATTGAGCATTTTGTGAGCACCCTTACCGAACGTTGTGGGGACCTTTACGGGATGAACCTGGAACCCGGTGAAAAAATTGCCCTGATAAAAGAGTTCCGGCCGGACAGTAAACCTGCCCCTGATGCAGTGCAAAACGCTATCAGGCAGCAGATTTCTTTTAAAACAAAGGCTTATCTGATCAAAGTAAATGGTGAACCCCTGGTTCCGGTTGCCAGTGCTGATGTATTGGATGAAGTCGTTGATTCGCTAAAAGAAGTATACATCAGCAGTAGTGAAGGTGTCAGGGTTATTGATACTTATATTCTGGAAGATCTAGATTTAGATGAGCAAAATTTACCACTGCATGAAATCTTTTCAGCAGAAGAGGTTGTTACGCTGTTGACAGGAAAAGATAATGAACAGTCGCTTTTAACATTAGCCTGGATTGAATTACACTCGCGCAGTACTCCCAGAAGCAGTCATTTTTTTGAGAGCGATAAAACCCCTCCCACCACGATCACAGGAGCGCAAAGTGAACAGATCAGCGGTTCAGGGGATTCCACCCTTGAAGATATCAAAGTCCGGGTTATAACCACAGAAGAGATTAAGGTAGTGGAAATATTACCTTTCGAGATCGATTATATCGAATCTGAAGACAGATTTCAGGAGCTGGATGAAATAGTTACTCCCGGCAGCGATGGGTTGAAGGAAATTGTATATCATATTATTCGTGAAAATGGAATTGAGATAGAACAAATCTTAATAAGCGAGTTAATTTTAGAAGAGCCGGTAAACCAGGTTGTTTCAACTCCACAGGATCAGCCACCAGCTAAGGCCGTAACCCAATCGCAGACCAGGCCCACAATCAAGCCGCAAATTAAGACAATACCAAAGCCGCAGATTAAGACATCAACCCAGTTTCCGGCAAAAAGTACATTACAGTCCAACACACCAGGCACCGAGCGATTTGTATGGCCGGTCCAGGGTCATGGTATTATTTATCCCGGCCGCGGCTTCAGTTCCAGTCACACCGGTATAGATATCCATATTGATCACGGCACCAATGTATTGGCTGCAGACAGTGGAGTGGTCTGGTTTTCCGGCTATGGAAGCACGCAGGGCAATTACCTGATCATACATCACGGCAGGTACTGGACTTTGTATTTACATAACAGCGTGAACCTGGTCTCCAAAGGTGATCGGGTCTCCAGGGGCCAGGTTATTGCCAGGGTTGGGACAACCGGTCGTGCGATCGGGGCCCATTTACACTTTGAGGTGCGGGTTGATGACGGCACCGGAAAATGGAGCTCCTATTATCAGCATAAACCGGTGGATCCGCTGCAATTCTATAATCGCAGAGAGTAAATGGCCGGAGACCTTAAAATAACATGCACCCGGTAATTTACCGATCAAAATAGATGTTTTTGCCGGTTGCCGAAACAGGCACGCCGATTGCCACTTCACCCTTGATCATTCCGGCGCGAAGGGCGGCAACCGCCATCATGCTTGCAGGCGAATGGCACTTTCTTGTTAATTTTTTAATTTCGCTTATAATAATGTGAATACTGTTTATTGATGCTAAGATTATTTTTTCAGTTTGAAGGAATATTTTCATCCTCTGG
>JBNJHN010000055.1:3555-14294 GCA_051748565.1 Bacillota bacterium
TTTCTTGTTAATTTTTTAATTTCGCTTATAATAATGTGAATACTGTTTATTGATGCTAAGATTATTTTTTCAGTTTGAAGGAATATTTTCATCCTCTGGCGAAGAAAAAAAGCGGAAGTTGATCGCTTTTAATGAAAATGAGAATTAGAACTTAAAAATAGATAGCGAAGCTGCTTATTTTCCAGGGAGAAAACTGCATATAATCGTTAAAAATAATATTTTAACGAGGGAAAGTGTGCCTAGGGTTCCGCCGGACAGGAATTAATGATTCCGGGCTGGTCCAAGTGGCACAGGCATCCAAAATTAAATGAACCAGTTTTTATGGATGTCACACCGGAGGGATAAAAGCCCAGGCGGGTAGGTTTCACTCGATACCTATCTGTCCGGGCATAATTATTTTATGAGGAGGTGAGATTAAAGCCGGTTAGTCAAAGTGGGGATAGTTCTCCTTTACTATCTTCCCGGAATCATTCACAGGGCCAAATAAACTTAAGGAGGAAGAGAATGGAGAAGTTTTTTAAGTTCAAGGAACATAATACCAACCTGAAGATCGAGACGACCGCAGGCGCAACTACATTTATGACCATGGCCTATATTATTTTTGTTAACCCGTTCATTTTAAGTATGGCCGGAATGGATTTTGCAGCGGTTATGACTGCCACAATTATTGCCGCCGGGGTTACTACGATTTTGATGGGACTACTTACAAATTATCCTTTTGCCCTGGCCAGCGGCATGGGCCTCAATGCCTTTTTCGCTTTTGTTGTGGCGGCGCAATACGGCTGGCAGGCAGCCCTTGCTGCTGTATTTATTTCCGGTGTAGTCTTCTTTATTCTTGCCGTTTCAGGGGCAATTTCGCATATTGACGCAGCTGTTCCAACCAGCCTGAAGAGTGCGGTAGCCGCCGGTATCGGTCTTTTTATTGCATTTATCGGTTTGCAGAATGCCGGTATCATCGTTGGTTATGAAGCAACACAGGTAACCCTTGGTAATTTAACCGAACCCGGGCCGATGCTTTCTTTAATTGGCCTGCTGATTATCGCCGTACTGATGGCCCGTAAAGTCAGGGGGGCGATTTTAATCGGTATTTTGCTGACAACTATTGTCAGCTTTATTATGGGCATACAGGCGGCTCCTACCGGGCTGGGAGATATTTTTGGACCGCCGGGAAGTCTTTCGCCGATTCTGCTGCAGCTTGATTTCAGGGCAGTTTTTGCCATTCCATTTTTTATAATTTTTTCATTCGTATTTGTTGACGTGTTTGATACAATGGGAACCCTGATGGGAACCGGTGCAAGAGCCGGATTCCTTGACGAGGAAGGCCGCCTGCCTAAGGTTAACAAGGCAATGCTGGCAGACGCGGTTGGAACCATGGGCGGCGCCCTGCTTGGCACCAGCACCGTGACTACGTATATTGAATCGACAGCGGGAATATCTGAAGGGGGCAGGACCGGTTTTACCTCGATTGTAACAGGGGTACTATTTTTCTTAACTCTTTTCCTTGCTCCTCTGGCCGGGCTTGTGCCGGCTGAAGCTACAGCACCTGCTTTGATAATTGTGGGAGTACTGATGGTCGGGGCAGTGATGAAGATAAATTTTGACGATTTCACAGAAGCATTTCCCGCCTTCTTAACCATCATTTTCATGCCACTGGCATACAGCATTGCCGACGGGATTGCATTCGGATTTATTGCTTTTCCAGTGGTTAAGTTGGTCGCCGGAAAGAGCAAGGAGGTGCACTGGCTGCTCTACATCCTGGCAGTTATTTCGCTTATACACTTTTTCTGGCCGATATAATAAAAAGGTTTTAAGCAGAATAAGGGATTGGGACTCAGATAAAATAATTGAATGTGTGAAAAACAAGTAAAGCTGGATCCCGATCCCTTACTGCCGGAAAATTATCTGTCTGGAGATGATCCATATGTCCGAAATTAAAGTAGGAATTGTTATGGGAAGTGATTCAGACCTTCCAATCATGCAAAAATGTGCGGAGGCTCTGGAAGGGTTCGGTATCGGCTGGGAGATGGTCATATCGAGCGCACATCGTCATCCTGAAAAGACAGCCCGCTACGCCCGCGGTGCTGCCGATGCCGGGCTGAAAGTTATAGTAGCCGGTGCGGGAGGTGCGGCGCACCTGCCGGGAGTTATCGCTTCCATGACCCTGCTGCCGGTAATCGGGGTTCCTATTGCAATTGAACCAATGCACGGAGTTGATTCGCTCTATTCAATCGTGCAGATGCCGCAGGGCATACCGGTAGCCACTGTCACGATAAACGGGGCATTCAACGCGGGCCTGCTGGCGGTACAGATACTTGCGGTTCATGATGATAAGCTGAGCCAAAAACTAAACAGATACCGCCAGGGACTGGCAGCAAAGGTAGAAGAAAAAGACTGCCTTTTGCGTGAAAAGGATTTACAGTGCAAAGGCACCTACGATGGTGAGAAAAAATGATCGAACGCTATACACGACCTGCGATGGGCAGAATATGGAGCCTGGAAAACCGCTATCAGAAATTTCTCGAAGTGGAAATCCTGGCATCTGAAGCCTGGGCGGAGCTGGGCGTTATTCCCCGTTCAGCCGCAGAGTTGATTGCCGGCAATGCTGCTTTTGATGTGCAGAGAATCGATGAGCTGGAAAAAGAAACCAGGCATGATGTAGTTGCTTTTACCCGCTGCGTGGCCGAATCGCTGGGTGATGAAAGCCGGTTTTTCCACTACGGGCTGACTTCGTATGATGTAGTCGATACGGCTCTATCTGTAATGCTTGTTGAAGCAGCCAACCTGCTTAAAGAAGGCCTGCTTGAGCTGGATATGGTTTTAAAAGAGCAGGCGCTTCGCTATAAAGAGACGGCCACCGTGGGCAGAACCCACGGAGTACATGCTGAACCGACCAGCCTGGGCTTAAAGTTTGTACTCTGGCTGGGAGAAGTAAGGCGCAACCAGGAAAGGCTTGAGAGAGCAACTGCAGCGGTACGGGTCGGTAAAATATCCGGAGCGGTCGGCAATTTTGCCCATATCGATCCATTTATCGAGGAGTATGTCTGCAGGAAACTGGGTCTGGAACCGGCCCCGGTTTCAACACAGGTTTTACAGCGCGATCGCCATGCCGAATTCGTCAGCGTCCTGGCTTTGATCGGTACAACGATGGAAAAAATGGCCCTGGAAATCCGCAACCTGCAGCGTACGGAAACCCGTGAAGTGGAAGAACCGTTCTACAGTGGTCAAAAGGGTTCCTCTGCCATGCCTCACAAGCGTAACCCGGTAACCTGTGAGAAGGTATGCGGCCTGGCCCGTCTGCTACGCGGTTATGCCGGCACTGCTTTAGAAAACGTTGCCCTGTGGCACGAACGGGACATTTCACACTCGTCGGTTGAGCGGATTATTCTGCCTGACAGCACAATAATCTGTGATCATATCCTGCAGCAGATGATCAGGGTGATTGGTGAACTTAAGGTCAACCGGCAGCAGCTGAGCAGAAATCTTGACCTGACCGGGGGATTAATTTATTCACAGCGCGTGCTCCTTGAATTGATAGAAACCGGTCTTTCACGCGAAGATGCTTACGACCTGGTCCAGCGCTGTGCCATGGAGGCATGGGAAAGTGGTAAGTCTCTTAAAAATATCCTTGCCCAGGAAAGGATGGTCATGGATCGCCTTGGCGAAAAGAAACTGGATGATTGCTTTAACCCCGCCTATTTCCTGCAGCGGGTCGATTATATTTACCGGCGCTTAGGGCTGGAATAAATCGACAGACGGAAATAAGTCCGCATGCCGGATTAGTGAGGATCTGGACAAAGAAATTGAATAATATAAAAAATGGGAGGAAAGGTTATATGGAAAAGGGCGAATTTTTATACGAAGGAAAAGCAAAAAAGATTTTCAGGACTGAAGATCCCTCACTGTACCTGGTGGAGTTCAAAGATGATGCCACTGCTTTTGACGGGGTCAAGAAAGATCGGCTGGAAGACAAGGGAATCCTCAATAATCGTCTTTCCGCCATTTTTTTTAAGCTTTTAGAAAAAAACGGTATTGAGACCCATTTTGAAAAGACCGTCAGCGAGAGGGAAATGCTGGTAAAAGCGCTTACGATAATCCCGGTTGAGGTGATTGTTCGTAACATTGCCGCCGGCAGTATTTCAAAGCGCCTCGGCATTCCTGAAGGGACAGAACTTAAGAAGACTGTGCTCGAATTCTCATTAAAAGATGACGAACTGCATGATCCGATGATCAATCATTACCATATCTATGCCCTGGATTTGGCAACCGCCCCAGAAATGGCTGAAATAGAGAGAACAGCTCTTACAATAAACGATATTATGGTCCCCTATTTAAGAGAAAAAGGTATCCTTCTGGTTGATTTTAAGCTTGAATTTGGCCGGCATAATGGAAAAGTACTGCTCGGTGATGAGATTTCACCCGATACCTGTCGTTTCTGGGACAGCAGCAGCAAAGAAAAACTTGATAAAGACCGTTTTCGCCGGGATATGGGCGGGGTTGTCGATGCTTACCGTGAAGTTCTGCGCCGTTTGGAAGGAGGCGAAGGCCCTGCAGTGGAAAGCTAAGATTGAGGTTACTCTCAAGGAAGCAGTTCTCGACCCGCAGGGTGCCGCAGTGGAGAGTTCTTTAAGGGCGCTCGGTTATGAAGATATTCAACAGGTCCGGGTGGGAAAATATATAGAACTGGCTCTTCATGCTCCGGGCAGGAAAGAGGCTTCAGCCCTTGTGGAAGAGATGTCGATACGCCTGCTGAGCAACCCGGTAATCGAAGATTTTAGCTACACTCTACAGGAGGCCGGGGCATGAGGTTTGGAGTTATTGTTTTTCCGGGCTCAAACTGCGACCTGGATGCTTATTACCTGGTGCGCGATGTTCTGAAAAAACCTGTGGAATATATTTACTATAACCAGAGCAGTATTGGGCAGAGCGATGTAATTATTCTGCCCGGTGGTTTTACCTACGGTGATTATCTCCGCTCAGGAGCAATTGCCCGCTTCAGCCCGGTAATGTCTGCCGTGGCTGATTTTGCTGAGCGGGGTGGAATTGTTTTAGGAATCTGTAATGGTTTCCAGGTATTGACCGAGGCAGGTCTGCTGCCGGGAGCTCTTTACCGGAATAATCATCTCCAATTTCGTTGTGAGCAGGTATATGTGCGTATCGAAAATAACAACCTTCCCCTGACCTGCGCAGCTTCTGAAGGTGATCTGCTGAAAATGCCGATAGCGCATGGAGACGGTAATTATTATGCATCACCGGAACTTTTGCAAGAGCTTGAGGAAAACAGGCAGATTGTATTCCGCTACAGCAATCAAGACGGCAGTGTCGAAGCTGAAGACAACCCAAACGGTTCCACAGGCAATATTGCCGGTGTTTGCAACCTTCGGGGCAATGTAACCGGCTTGATGCCGCATCCCGAAAGGGCTGGTGAGATTATTCTTGGCTCGGAAGACGGCCTGATACTTTTTAACTCGATTATCAGGTACCTGGAAAACCGGGAGGTGTTTTAAATGGCTGAGCAGCAAACCTGGAGGCGGCTTGGCCTGGCCGATCGGGAATATGAACTGATAGTCAGCCAGATGGGCCGCCACCCTAACCTTGCCGAACTTAATATGTACAGCGTAATGTGGTCTGAGCACTGCAGTTACAAACATTCGCGTTCGTCTTTAAAACTTTTTCCAACCAGCGGATCCCGTGTAATCCAGGGACCGGGTGAAAATGCCGGGGTTGTCGATATCGGTGATGGATGGGCGGCTGTGTTTAAAATAGAGAGCCACAATCACCCCTCGGCTGTCGAACCTTACCAGGGTGCGGCAACCGGTATAGGGGGTATTTTACGGGATATTTTCACGATGGGGGCACAACCGGTTGCTTTTCTTAACTCTTTGCGGTTTGGCAACCTTGAAGATGCTCGCGTACGTTATCTTTTTGATGGAGTGGTTGCCGGGATTGGCGGATACGGCAACTGTGTTGGGATTCCAACTGTAGCCGGTGAGATTTATTTCGAACCGTGTTACCAGGGCAATCCGCTGGTAAATGCCATGTGTGTGGGGGTAATGCCCATCGAGAGGTTGGTACTCGGTAAAGCATGCGGTGAGGGCAACCTGGTAGTTCTCGCCGGGGCGAGAACCGGCCGGGATGGTATTCACGGGGTCACCTTTGCTTCTGAAGAGCTATCCGAACAATCAGAAGAACGGCGTCCGGCAGTACAGGTTGGTGATCCATTCCTCGGCAAGCTGTTAATGGATGCCACCCTGGAAGCAATTGAAAAAAAATTGCTATGCGGAGTTCAGGATTTTGGGGGAGCGGGGTTGACCTGCGCCCTGACCGAAACAGCTTCACGGGCCGGCACAGGCATTGAAATTGAACTTAACCGGGTACCGCTCAGGGAAGATGGTATGCATCCTTTTGAAATACTGACTTCCGAATCGCAGGAAAGGATGCTCCTGATTATCGAGCCCGGGAAGCTCGAAGCGGTTAAAGAAGTTTTTCAACGCTGGGAGCTTCAACTGGCTGTTTTGGGAAAGGTTACCGGAGACGGCAGGGTAGTAGCCCGTTATAACGGAGAAATTGTGGCCGATGTGCCGGCAGAAAGCGTGGCCGGCGGATCACCGGCCTATGAACCGGAAAGCAGGGTACCCGGATATTATCAAAAGCTGGCAAATTTCGATCCGCTTTCTTGCCTGCCGATTGAAGACTTTAACACTGCCCTTTTAAAAGTCCTTTCTTCACCAGATGTTGCATCTAAAGAGTGGGTTTGGAGACGTTATGATTACATGGTCCGTACCTGTACAGTGCAGGGTCCGGGGGGAGATGCTGCCGTTATCAGGCTACGCGAAACAGGTAAAGCCCTGGCCCTCTCGGTCGACGGAAACAGTCGCCATACTTATCTTGATCCTTTCAAAGGTGGGATGATGGCTGTTGCAGAGGCGACAAGAAACTTAAGCTGCTGCGGTGCCGAACCGATCGGTATTACCGACTGCCTGAATTTCGGCAATCCGGAAAAGCCTGAGATTTTCTGGCAGTTCAAACAAGCCGTGGCAGGAATGGCTGAGGCCTGCCGTGTTTTGGAAGTGCCTGTTGTCGGTGGAAATGTCAGTTTCTACAATGAAGTCGAAGGGGAGGCAATTTATCCTACTCCCGTGGTTGGGGCCGTCGGTCTTCTTGATAACCCCGAACAGAGCTGCGGAATCGCTTTTCATTCTGAAGGTGATCTGATCTGCCTGCTTGGTCCGCAGAAATCCACTCTCGGAGGAAGTCAGTTTTTAAAGAGCTGCTGCGGTGAAGTCGGCGGACGGCTTGCCGATCTTGATTTAACAATGGAAAAAAAAGTGCAGGGATTGCTGCGCCTGATGATTAAAGAAGGCCGGTTGTCGTCGGCTCACGACCTTTCCGATGGGGGACTAGCTGTAGCCCTGGCTGAATGCTGTATCAGTGGTAAGCAGGGTGCATCTGTCGAACTTGCTTCGTCGGAGCATCCCGCTATCGATCTTTTTGGTGAAGGGCCTTCCAGAGTATTAGTATCGTTCGATTCAAAGTATATGGACGGAATCCTGACAATAGCAAAAGAAGCAGAGGTGCCGCTTGCCGTGATCGGAGAAGTTTCGGGAGATGCTTTGATAATCAGATTGGGCGGTGATATAATTATAGATTGTAAGATGCCGGATTTAATTACGGCTTATGAGGAGGTTTTTTAATGCAGGAAGCCTGTGGTGTATGCGGTGGTTTTGCCGATGACCAGCCGCTTGCATTTCTAACCTGCTTTGCACTCTATGCCCTCCAGCACCGGGGGCAGGAAAGTGCCGGTATAATTGCAGGACCCGGTGATGGCCGTAAACTATGGCTAAAAAAAGGAATGGGCCTTGTTTCAGAAGTATTTCCGGACAGCGCTGACTTAAAAGGAATCGTCTGTAAAATGGCTATTGGCCATGTTCGTTATCCTTACGGTGAAGAAGGACGCACACCGGAAAACACCCAGCCTTTGAAGCTGCGCTACCGTCACGGGGAACTGGCCATCGCCCAAAATGGCCAATTGCTTAATACCCGCGAACTGCGGGAGGAGTTGGAGTGTCAGGGCGCTATTTTCCAGACTGATACTGACAGCGAACTGCTGGCCCATATGGTGGCAAGGCAGGGTAGTGAAAGCCTTGAGGAAGCCCTGATGGAAGTAATTCCGAGGTTAAAGGGAGCTTTTGCATTTGTTATTACTGACGGCCGTAAAGTTATCGGCCTGCGTGACGGTCACGGTTTCCGGCCGCTTTCCCTGGCCTCCATCGATGGAGGAGGTTACTTCATGGCCTCGGAGACCTGTGCGTTTGACACTATTGGGGCTTCCTTTGTGCGCGATATCGAACCGGGTGAGATGGTTATTCTGGATGAAGAGGGAGTGCACAGCAGACGGGTTATTGAGAGCAATGGGTCGAATCTGTGTGTTTTTGAATTCATCTATTTTGCCAGGCCGGACAGCAACCTGCAGGGCAAAAATGTCCACCTTGTCCGCCGGGAATTGGGAAGGCGCCTTGCCCGGGAACACCCGGTGGAAGCCGATATAGTTTCCGGGGTTCCTGACTCCAGTATTGCAGCAGCTTCAGGATTTGCCGAGCAGGCCGGACTGCCATACGAGATGTCCCTGGTTAAGAACCGTTATATCGGCCGCACATTTATCAAGCCGACTCAAAGGATGCGTGAAGAAGGTGTTGATTTAAAATTAAATGCAGTCAGGAAAATCGTCGATGGGAAAAGGGTTGTTCTCGTTGATGACTCGATTGTGCGGGGCACAACAAGCCTGAAGCTGGTCCAGATTATGCGTCGGGCGGGGGCCACTGAAGTTCATCTTCGGATCAGCTCTCCTCCGGTAACCGGATCATGTTATTATGGAATCGATACTCCTGATGCCCATGATTTAATCGCCAATAAAAGTTCTCCGGAAAAGATATCGGAGTTAATCGGTGCCGATTCAGTCGGCTATCTCAGTATGGATCAAGTTGTGGCGGCGGTAGGACTTGAGGCAGAAAATCTCTGCCAGGCTTGCTTTACCGGTGATTACCCGGTTTTAGCCTGAGCCGGGGAAGCGGCTGTAAAATCGGGATAATGAACCTGCGGCACAGGGTAAATTAAGTTTAAATAATAGAATGGGATAAAACAAGGAAATAATATCTGGGAGGTTGAAAGAAATGGAGATATTGTTATATGCTGCACCGGCCAGTGCTCTTGCTGCTCTGATTTTTGCTCTTATTCTATGGTTAAAATTGAGCCGGGCCGAGCCCGGAAATGAGCGAATGCAGGAGATTGCCGCCGCAATTCATGAGGGAGCTATGGCTTTCATGAAGCGGGAATACACTTACCTGGCTGTATTTGTGGTTGCGCTGACGATAGTTTTGGCAATAGCGATCAATGCCCTTACTGCCGTAAGTTTTGTTATCGGAGCCCTGCTATCGGCAACAGCTGGCTATGTGGGGATGACTGTTGCGACAAAAGCCAACGTTCGTACAGCCCATGCAGCTCGTTCCGGTATTAACCCTGCTTTAACTATTGCTTTTTCCAGCGGGGCGATTATGGGTATGATGGTTGCAGGATTGGGGCTTTTCGGCCTTGGCGTTCTCTATTTGATTATTCGAGACCCGTCGGTTATCAACGGCTATGCCCTGGGAGCCAGTTCGATTGCCCTGTTCGCCCGTGTCGGCGGAGGGATTTATACCAAGGCAGCCGATGTCGGGGCTGACCTGGTCGGGAAAGTCGAAGCCGGCATCCCCGAAGATGATCCCCGTAATGCAGGGGTGATCGCTGACAACGTGGGAGACAACGTTGGAGATGTGGCCGGAATGGGTGCAGATCTCTTTGAATCTTATGTTGGATCGATGATTGCTTCAATGATCCTGGGTGTTGTTTTATTCGGTCTGGGCGGCACACTGCTGCCGCTGCTGGTTGCGTCAGTCGGTATTCTGGCATCTATTTTTGCCTATTTCTTTGTGCGGGCGAAAGAGGGAGCCAGGCTGGGCGCTGTCCTGGAAAGGGGAATTTGGATCAGCGCGATAGTGGTCCTGGTGGCCTCCTTTTTCATAGTCCGCTCCTTTATTGCCCAGGGTGTTTTTGCCGATTACGGGCCGCTGTTCGCCGTGATCGCAGGCCTGCTGGCCGGGGTAATCATTGGCAGGATTACCGAGTATTATACTTCAGATCATTATAAACCGGTCCAGGATATTGCAAAAGCTTCCCTGACCGGACCGGCAACCAACATTATTACCGGCCTGGCAGTGGGGATGAAAAGTACTGTATTTCCGATAATCGCAATAGTAGCAGCGATACTGATTTCATATTATTTTGCAGGAATTTACGGTATTGCGATTTCAGCAGTCGGAATGCTCTCTACTGTTGGGATGACCGTGGCTGTTGACGCTTATGGGCCGGTTGCCGACAACGCCGGCGGAATTGCTGAAATGGCTGAACTCGAGCCGGAAGTGCGTAAAATTACCGACCAACTTGATTCGCTGGGCAACACGACTGCGGCGATTGGTAAAGGTTTTGCTATCGGTTCGGCGGCACTGACCGCGCTGGCCCTCTTTACTGCATATGCCCAGGTTGCTGAATTAAGTGTGATTGATATCACCAGCCCCCAGGTGATTGCAGGACTGCTAATCGGTGGGATGCTCACCTACTTCTTTACTTCACGGACAATGGAAGCTGTCGGAAACGCCGCCTTCTCCTTAATCGAAGAGATACGCCGCCAGTTTAAAGAGATTCCCGGC
>JBNJHN010000056.1:0-13930 GCA_051748565.1 Bacillota bacterium
TAATCTATTACTGCTAACGCCGCCGGGTCAACTGTTCTTCTGTTGTCAATTTTTTTCTTTTCTTCGGACATTCTCTGGTTTAACCTCCTTTAGATTAGTGAAATGAGAATGTTGCTAACAAAGCTAAATCGGCCATACTAAGCAGCCGTTCAACTCACCTCCCGCAAGACATCTTATAAATTTTTTCCAGGCCGGGCAAAAGGTCATCAAGATTTGAGACCAGAGGTTCACCACGGCGTGCTTTTTCCAAAACTTTTTCGGAAAATGGAATCATGCCGGCAAATCTTTCCGGCGGCAGTGAAGATTCAAGATAGGCAAGATCTTCATCACTGCGGATCTTATTGCCAACAAAATATACCTGCTCGATTTCCAAATCGCTTGAAAGCCGATCAACAGCCTTTGCAGTAGTCACCCCGGCCCTGGTCGGTTCAACAACTACAAGCATCATCTTAACACCGCGGGCAGTACCACGGGTAAGGTGTTCAATACCGGCGCTCATATCGAGGACAACCGGTTCAGGGCGATCCAAGAGCATTGCCGTCAATATGGCATTCAAAAAAGAGTTTTCTTTGCAGTAACAGGCAGAGCCACCCTGCTTGATAGCGCCCATTTTCAGGAACCTGAGCAAATCTTCCCGCAGGGTATAGTTTTCGAGAACGTCATCTACGTCGGGATTAAGATCGACGAATGTGCCGCCACCGGCATTCTTGGCATCGATTACCTCCTGCAGTTCAATCAAAGGCCGCAAATTTTCGAGTTTTTCAGGATCCAAACCCAAAACGAGCCCCAGGTTGGCATCGGGGTCGGCATCGACTGCAAAGACCGGCATTTTGTTAAGAGTAAAACAGCGTACCAGCTGCGCAGATACCGTAGATTTACCGGCTCCGCCTTTGCCGGAAACAGCGATTTTCAAAATTGACACCCCTTTGCAGGGCAAAAAAATATACCCCTATAATTTATCCTATCCTATTCGACAATACAGGCAAAAATTCCTTTACAAGCCTAAAAGTTGGTACTTTCATAATATTTACACAAAACCCTCCCCGGGCTGGGGAGGGTTTTGGTGATTATTTTTTGCTGAATGTAAATCCATCCTCTTCATCTACATTTACAGCTACGGTATCACCCGGGGCAATTTTGCCCTGAAGCAGTTCTTCCGAGATACCGTCTTCAAGACGGCGCTGAATAACCCTTCTCAGCGGCCGGGCTCCGTAGTTTGGGTCGAAGCCCTCTTTAAGCAGTTTGCCCTTCACATCATCAGAAACCTCGACACGGAGGCTGTATTCCTGAATCCGCTTATTTAATTCGTCTAGCATAATATCAACGATTTGCCTGATATGTTCTTCACTGAGAGCGTGGAAAACAATCAGGTCGTCGACCCGGTTCAGGAATTCAGGCCGGAAAGTCCGTTTCAGTTCATCCATAACCCGTTCTTTCATCTTCTCATAATCAGCCTCTTCACTGGTTGCCCCGAACCCGACCGCTGATTTGTTCAGGAAGTTGGCGCCCACGTTCGAAGTCATTATAATCACCGTGTTACGGAAATCGACCGTGCGGCCTTTGCCATCAGTCAGGCGGCCATCTTCAAGAATCTGCAGCAAAATGTTGAAAACATCCGGGTGCGCTTTTTCTACTTCATCGAGTAAAATAACCGTGTAAGGGTTGCGGCGCACTTTTTCAGTTAACTGCCCCCCTTCATCGTAACCGATATAGCCGGGCGGCGCCCCGATCAGCCGGGCGGCCGTGTGTTTTTCCATGTACTCGGACATGTCAAGTCGGGTAATGGCATTTTCATCACCGAAAAGCGCTTCAGCCAGGGCTCGACCCAACTCGGTTTTGCCAACACCCGTCGGCCCGAGAAAGATAAATGAACCGATTGGCCTTTTCGGATCTTTCAAACCGGCCCGGGCGCGACGAACAGCCCGTGCTACCGAGCAGACTGCCTCGTCCTGACCGATGATCCTGTTATGCAGAGTCTCTTCCAGTCTGAGCAGCCGGACTGATTCTTCTTCCGCTAAGCGCTTGACTGGAACACCGGTCCAGCTTGAAACGATATAAGCAACATCTTCTTCGGTTACCAGGGAAAGGTCAGAAGCGCCTACCTTCTGCTCCCATTCTTTTTTCTGTTCTTCCAGATCTTCTTTCAGCTTATGCTCTTCATCGCGAAGCTTTGCCGCCTTTTCGAATTCCTGGTTGCGCACTGATGATTCTTTCTCAGTGCGCAGACTGTAGAGCTTGTCTTCCACTTCTTTAAGATCAGGCGGCACTGTGTAGTTGCGGATCCGCACTCGCGAGGCGGCCTCGTCAATCAAGTCGATTGCCTTGTCGGGGAGGAAGCGATCAGAGATATAGCGATCGCCCAATCTTACTGCCGCTTCGAGTGCCTCGTCGGTAATCTTAACCTTATGGTGCGCCTCATAGCGATCACGCAGACCTTTTAAGATAGCAATGCTCTCTTCCCGGGTCGGTTCCCCTACCATAATCTGCTGGAACCTTCTTTCCAGGGCCGGGTCTTTTTCTATATGTTTACGGTACTCATCCAGGGTAGTAGCACCGATACACTGCATCTCACCGCGGGCTAAAGCCGGTTTAAGAATATTTGAGGCGTCAATGGCACCTTCCGCTGCTCCGGCTCCGATCAGGGTGTGCAGCTCATCAATGAACACCATAACATTTCCGGCCTGACGCAGTTCGTTCATCAGCTTACGCAGACGTTCTTCAAATTCGCCGCGGTACTTGGTGCCGGCAACAACAGCCGCCAGCTCGATAGTAACAAGCCGCTTATCGCGTAAAATCTCAGGCACTTTGCCTTCGATGATCCTCTGAGCCAGGCCCTCGGCGATAGCAGTTTTCCCGACTCCCGGCTCTCCAATCAGGCAGGGATTGTTTTTTGTCCGCCTGCTTAAAATCTGAATCACTCTTTCAATCTCTTTTTCGCGTCCGATAACCGGGTCAAGCTTGCCCTCTTTCGCCAGTTTGGTCAGATCCCGGCCAAATGTATCGACTGTGGGGGTTTGGGGTCCTGCTTTTTCTCCTTCAGAAGCCCTGGCAGTCCCTTCTTCACCACCCAAAAGCTGGATAACCTCTTTACGGGCCCGCTTTAGATCAATACCCATGTTGGATAAAACCTGGGCGGCAATACCTTCGCCCTCCCTGACCAATCCAAGCATCAGATGCTCCGTCCCAACATAATTATGCCCCAGGTTTTGGCTTTCCTCGATAGCAAGTTCAACGACTCGCTTGGCTCGAGGGGTATAACTGATCCCCTGTTGTACAACTTTCTCGCCTTTTGGTGTAATCCTTTCTACCTCATGGCGAACACTGTTCAAATCTATGGACATGTTTTGCAGGGCCCGGGCGGCAATACCCGAACCTTCTCGAACCAATCCCAAAAGCAGGTGTTCAGTGCCGATGAAGTTGTGATTTAACCGCTTGGCTTCTTCCTGGGCTAAAACCAGGACCTGCTGTGCTCTCTCAGTAAATCTTCCAAACATGAACATCTTGTTCACCTCTTTTTATTTTAATGGTCCTCATTGCCGCGAGGACGGTGGAGTTGTCAACACATTTATGATTATCAGATAAATCTGCGTGATGTCGTGATTACGGGTCTGTGGTTATCTGTCATTATCGAACCATCAATGGTTGACAACTCCACCGTCCCCGCGTCGATTTACTCTATACAATTCTTCTCCAGGTAGCGGTCCAGGGTTTCTTTTATCCGAACCGGACGCTCCAGGTTTCTTTCACTGTCATTTAGCTCTTTACCGGCCAGGAGCTGCAAACACCCGGGCCGGATTAAAACTAAAAGTTCGTTTAACAATTTATGATCTACTGTTTTAACCAGGCCGAGATCATAGCCCAGACGCAGATCAGATATAAGTTGAATCGCTTCGTGCGAACTCATAACCTGGGCATGCCGGAGAAGCCCAAGGGCCCTCCACGCTTTATCGGCCAGGTTGGCTCTTTTCTTATCTAACAAGGCCTGCCGGGCATTTTGCTCCTGCTCGATGACCTGGCGAATAACGCTATAGAGGTTCCCGATAATTTCTTCTTCGGTATGACCCAGGGTAACCTGGTTTGAAACCTGCACCAGGTTGCCGATTATTTCTGTTCCTTCTCCATAAAGGCCGCGGACAGCCAGGCCAACCTGTGAAAGGGCCCCTAAATAGCGACTAATCTGCCGGGTCATGATTAAGGCCGGCAGGTGCAACATTACTGACGCTCTCAAACCGGTTCCGATATTTGTCGGGCAGGCGGTAAGATAACCGTACCGGTCATCAAAAGCGTATTCAAGTTCATTCTCCAATAAATCATCACACTGATCGGCCTCCCGCCAGGCTTCTTCCAACTGTAGCCCGGGTAAAATCGACTGGATGCGCAGGTGATCTTCCTCGTTAATCATTATGCCAACTGCTTCATCATTTCTCAGTATTAAGGCCCCGTTTTTTGATTGGCGAGCCAAAAACAGGCTGATCAGGTGTTTCTCAACCAGGGCCTGCTTTTCAAGACCGGATAGTTCATCCATCGGCCAGTAAGTAAAATCGCTAAAGTCGGGTTTGCCCGATATGGCATATCTTATCTTATCCAGGACGGCATTGGTATCTTCTCCAGATGCAAGACATGGATACGGGTACCCTTTGAGATTCCTGGCGGCACGGACCCGGGAGCTAATCACTATTTCTGTCTCCGGACCGCTGCCTTCCATCCAGCGGCTCAGGCTGAACTCGACTTGTTTCACTGCGAATCTCCTTTCTCTCCGGCAACTTTACGTACTTCTTCCTCCATTGCCTTGATCCGGTCTCGCAAAATAGCTGCTTCTTCAAAACACTCACTCTGGACCTTTTCCTTCAGATCTTCTTTCAGCTGATCCAGCTCGCGTATTTTATTAACCCTGTTCCGGGCCTTGGCCGGCACCTTGCCGGTATGGGTGCAGCCTGCATGAATACGGCGCAGCAGCGGCCTAAGATTTCCTTCAAAAGCATTGAGGCACTCGCTGCAGCCAAGCCTTCCAATCTGGCTGAACTGGGCAAAAGTAAGATTACAGGCAGGACACTTATCATTGGCAGCCAGCATGGCTGCACGATTTTCGCCCAGGCTCTGGTTAAGAATGCTGGTAAAGAGTTTGTGCAAAGAAAACTGGGGCTCAAATGAAAAATCAAGCTCCTCCTTTTTACGGGCACAGTGTTCACACAAGTTCAGTTCAGTTTGTTTGCCGTTCGCATTTTTTACGATATGAATAGTAGCTTCATTGCGACGGCATTCCTGACACAACATTGATAAACACTCCTCATAATGATTAATAGCCTGTCTTGAGAAGCTCTCCAAGCGCCACACTGAAAAGCCTGCGCTGCAATTTACAGGAGGCAGATTTACACAACCCTGAAGCAGCATATATTTCTTCGCGAATTATCGCTTCGAGAATGCAAGATTCACGCCTGGACAATATTTTCTCCTCGCACATTCTTTCCAATAGCTGTTTGACCTTTTTTGCCTCAAATGCTTCTTCCCTCATGCTCGCGATCAGTTCACGCCATGTTTTGATCTGGTCAGAATCTATGCGGTAAATGCGGATACATCCTCCGCCACCGCGCTTGCTTTCAACCAGGTATCCTCTTTCCACAGAAAAACGGCGCTCAAGTACGTAATTGACCTGCGATGGAACGCAGGAAAATTTACCGGCCAGTTCACGACGCTTGATTTCTATATAACCATTTGTGCTTAACGCCAATAATCTTTTCAGGTATTCCTCAATATAATCAGTAAGGTTGGGCATAGACGCCTGGCCTCTCATTTAATGTCTGACCTTCTCTGACCTTAACTAATAATAACTTATTTTATCCGGGATAAGCAAGTGCTGTAGCAGGGCTGAGGGGTCTATGAAGCTATTAAAACTTAATTTTGCACCGATTATCTTCACTTTACGGCGTTTTACTTCTATTTGCGAATGGGTTATTTCCTGATCAGGGCATCTGACTGAGAAATATCACTTTTAATGACCTCGTTTTGCCAGGATATCTCAATAATATTTTCCAGGCTGTACAGCTGTTTGAATAGTTCTTTTAAGTCCAAATCCAGGGGCACCTCTACCAGAAATTCTATCTCGATATAATGCTCACCCGTTTCTTCATCAAGCTCAGGATCACTTAAATCACTTTTCCGGATACTGACCATCATACCCCCCAGGGTAGCCCCGATACGGCCGAGCAATCCGGGCTTGTCGACCGCCCTTACCCGCAGGCGCTTCAGACGCCGCCTGGAAAAAAAGTATCTTTCCGCCCGCCTGAGCATTAGTAAACTGATTAAAACAAATACAGAGGTTAAAACTGCTCCAAGATAGAAACCGACACCGGCGGCTAAACCAACGCCCGAAACAACCCAGATCGTTGCGGCGGTTGTGAGACCTCGTATGCTGCCTCTTTGCTGCAAGATTGTGCCGGCGCCGAGAAAACCGATGCCGGTGACTACGCCGGCTGCGATACGACCGGGATCGGAAATATAACCTTCACCAATCTGTCCGGTAAAGCCGTAGGCGGAGACCATCATAATCAAGGCCGAACCGGAACAAACCAGGATGTGGGTGCGAAAACCGGCCGGACGGTTATGGCTTTCACGCTCAAAACCGATTATGCCACCGAGCACTACAGCTAAAAAAAGCCTAAGCGTAATTTCCCAGTAACTAATTTCCATAATCAAAACCAATCCTCATCAATAAATATATTGTGCTGCCGCTGTTGCAGCTATAGCTCCATCTGCTGCGGCAGTAATCACCTGGCGCAGGAACTTTTTCCGTATGTCGCCGGCGGCGTATACTCCTTCCAGCGAAGTTTCCATCTTCGTGTTGGTTATGATAAATCCGCGTTCGTCCCTTTCTATTTCTATGCCTTCCAGAAAATCAACATTTGGCCGGCGACCGGCGTAAATGAAAATTCCATCCGCCTCAATAATGCGATCTATACCATCCTGCCTGATCTGCAGGGCGCTGACTTTATTGTCTCCCTCGATTTTGCTAACAGTGGTATTCCAGAGCACTTCAACCGTAGGCAGCTTAAGAACCTTTTCCTGAAGCCAGCTGCAGCCGCGAAATTTGTCGCGGCGATGAATCAAATATACTTTTTCAGCAAAACGGGTTAAAAAGATTGTTTCCTCCAATGCAGCATCTCCACCACCGACAACGACAATAGTTTTTCCACGGAAAAAAGCGGCATCACAGGTAGCACAGTACGATACACCGCGCCCACGCAGTTCGAGTTCACCCTGGATCCCGAGCAGATTGGGCTCAGTACCGGTGGCGATCAGGGCTGTTTTACCTTCGAATATACCAGCTGATGTTATAACCTCCTTAAGACTGCCAACCAGGGAAACCTTGTCGACCCGGGTTGATACAATAGGCACATTAAAATTTTCCATCTGCTGCTGCAGCAGCATGCCGAACTCCGCCCCGGAAATTCCATCCGGGAAAGCCGGGAAGTTGTCCAGGCGGTCAGTGGCACTAATTTCCCCGCCAAGAGTCATTTGCTCGAGGATGACAACATTGAGTCCGGCTCTGACGCCGTAGAGAGCAGCTGTTACTCCGGCCGGCCCACCGCCAATAATTATCAGATCATATAGTTCTTCTTTCTCCATGGACAAAACCTCCCGCAATTACAGTGTGATCCAGTTTATGTATAAAGTGAATTTGAGCTGCAATTTGAATATTAACTGCATTTACGGATATTATCCGTGATCCAAAAGGCCCTGTCAATGGAACCGGGCGGTGTAATTTGCGGGCGGTGCCTGTTCGCAGGTAAGCCGATTATTTTAGATCAACGTAAAGCAACCTGTGTGGTATAATGTTGTACAACAAAGCTATTAGCTTAGATAAGCAAGTGGAAGGAGGCATATTGACCATGAAAGACAAGGTAGAAAAAGCTCTGGATAAGATCCGCCCGGCCCTGCAAAGAGACGGCGGCGATGTTGAGTTGGTTGAAGTCAATGATGAAGGCATCGTCAAGGTACGGCTTACCGGTGCCTGCGGCGGTTGTCCCATGTCTCAAATAACCCTGAAACAGGGCATTGAGAGAGTTTTAAAACAGGAAGTTGATTCTGTAAAAGAAGTTATTTCTGTCTAAATTGAGTTGACTTAAAAAACCCGGGGTAACCCGGGTTTTTTATTTGGCCTCCGGAGGTATTCAAAATGCCCGCTATCTATCTCGACAACAGCTCAACAACCCGGCCTTTTCCCGAGGTTGTCGAGCTAATGAGCCGCATACAGCTTGACACTTACGGCAACCCTTCTTCCATGCATGAAAAGGGTCTCGATGCGGAAAAAATAATCGGAGAAGCCCGGCATCAGGTTTCAGAGCTATTTGGCGGCCGGGAAAGTGAAATTATTTTTACATCCGGAGGCACCGAAGCGAATAATCTGGCTATTAAAGGAGCAGCCTTTCGTCACAATCGTCGGGGCATGCACCTTATTACCTGTATGACTGAACATCCATCGGTCTTAAACTGCTATCGCTTTTTGGAGAAAACCGGTTTTACCGTCAGCTATCTGCCTGTATCAGAACAGGGTTTAGTCAATCCCGCCGAATTAGAAAACACGATCAGAAAAGATACTATACTGGTAAGTATAATGCACGTTAACAACGAAATTGGCACTATCCAACCTCTCGGCGAAATCGGCCGGATTATCCGGAGAAAAAACCCCGGGGTGCTGTTGCACATAGATGCGGTTCAGTCTTTTGCCCGACTGCCACTCAGGTTAAAAGAATGGCAGGCCGATATTGCCGTATGCAGTGCTCACAAAGTGCACGGTCCAAGGGGAGCGGGTTGTATCTGGATCAAAGAAGGCACCCTTCTGGAGCCTTTAATGCACGGGGGTAGTCAGGAATCAGGTATACGCCCGGGCACTGAAAATACAGCAGCAATTGCCGGGTTCGGATTGGCTGCCAGGCTCTCCTCTGAAAACATGCTGCAAAAAGCTGATCATACCGGAAACCTGAAGCAAGTTTTTTGCAGGGAACTGCAAAAATATGGGATAGATTATAACCTTAACAGCCCACCCGGTGAAGAAGGAGCTCCACATATTCTTAACCTTTCGTTTCCCGGCCTCAGGGCTGAATTACTGCTGCATTCACTGGAAGAACGGAATATTTTCGTTTCTGCAGGCTCTGCCTGCCATTCGCGCCATCCGGATCCGAGCCATGTACTCAAAGCTATCGGTCTGAATAAGGAGCGGCTGGAAAGTGCACTGCGCTTCAGCTTTTCCCCTTTAAATACTGAAGACGAAATTGTCCTGGCAGCTCAGGAAACTGCTGGCGCAGTAGAGGATTTAAAAACAATAATAAAATAAATTATCCTGCCTTATAAGCTCCGGCTTTCATAAAACAGTGAACAGGAGAATCTTGATGCCGGTAAAAATTCTGGTACGTTATGGTGAAATAGCATTAAAAGGAAAGAATCGCGGCCAGTTTGAACAACAACTGCAGCGCAATCTGAAAGCAGCGCTTCGAGATTGCCAGAGTGAAGTTGTCAGGCTGTATGGCCGTTTTATGATTACCGGTCCGGAAGAAAAACTTGATATAATTATTGACAGATTGCGTAAAGTTTTTGGTGTCGTATCAATCAGTTCGGTTCGGGAAAGCGAACTCAATCTGGAACAGATTAAAGGTCTGGCATCTAAAGCAGTAGCCGGCTTACCTTCCGGCAGCAATAGTTTTAAAGTTGAAGCCCGTCGATCAAATAAAAATTTTCCATACACTTCACCTCAGTTGAATCAGGTGCTGGGCACACATCTGCAAAAACTTTTTCCCGAACTTACAGTAGATTTAAAACAGCCTTCATTTGTGCTCTCTGTTGAAATTGGTTACAGTAAGGCCTTCATCTACCTGGACAAACTAACCGGTCCGGGCGGTCTTCCGGTTGGAATATCAGGTCGGTCACTGCTGCTGCTGTCGGGAGGAATTGACAGCCCTGTTGCCGGGTGGCTGGCCATGAAGCGGGGGTTGGCAGTTGAAGCGCTGCACTTTCACAGTTTCCCATTTACAAGCAAACATTCCCAGGAAAAAGCGGTCAATCTCTGCCGCAAGCTGGCCGCATATGGAAATAAGATACCGCTGCACTTGATCAGTGTAACTGCTATTCAAAAAGAGCTGCGTTTGCAGTGTCCCGAAGAACTCGGCATTATCATGCTGCGCCGGATGATGTTTCGCCTGGCGGAGACGTTAAGCAAACAGCGCCAACTCGGGGCCCTGGTAACAGGAGAAAACCTGGGCCAGGTGGCAAGCCAGACCCTGGAGAGTTTAGCTGTGATTACGGCTGCAACCGATATGCTGGTTTTAAGGCCGCTTGTAGGTTTTGATAAAAGGGAGATTATTGACCTGGCTATCACTATCGATACCTATGATACCTCCATTCTACCCTATGAAGATTGCTGCACAGTATTCCTGCCAAAAAAACCGGTGACAAAACCAAAATTGGAAACAGTGGAAAAGTTCGAAACCAGGCTGGACATTGAAAGAATAATGGAGGAAGCAATCAGATCTTTGGAAACAATAATTGTGAAGAGGTAAGTTAAGAATCAGCAATTAAAAGTATCCTCAGATTTAACATACCCGATCAATCTATTTGTGTCGAAGACGAGAATCAAAGTCATCTTGTTGGGCCGCTTCGAGTAAAATCTCAGGACCCGGGAAGCGGGCTTTGCCGTTGGTAACCTTTGAGAAGTAGAGAGCATCGGTGGGGCACCAGTTAAGGCAGCGCAGGCAGTACATGCAGTGATAATACCGAATAGGGTAACCTTCATCATCCAGCTCGATTAATCCCTGAGGACACTGCATCACACAGGTCATACATTTAATACAATCAGTTTTATGGATCCCAAAGCCGAAAAGAAAATGATTTAAAAGAAGATCGATGCCGTAAGAATAAACCAGGCGATAGGGTATACCGAATAATTTTCCCAGCAGACTATCCCTTTTATACCAGTAAGGAATGCCATCAAAGAGAGAATGTATATACTCAAGAAAAATATTGATGCTTTTTCTGGCCTGAATACTTTTCTTAATCAGCAGGCGGCCGGCCCGGACATAATCAAATCTGTTTCTAATGACTACGCTTGCGGAATAGATAAATGATTGATCAAGGTGGCCGACATAATTTAAGCCTTTCATGTTTAAAAGGCCCCTCATAAAAAGTTCATAATCTCCCTGTGCTCCGTCATGAGTTGCAAATGAAAAAACACGGACAGGTTTATTAAATGCCGGTAGATCAAGTAAAAATCGGACCATAACCGGGGCGGGACGGAAACCGTAGACCGGTGACCCAAACCCGATTAAATCATAATTGCTCCATTCCCGGGCCAGTTGACTAAATAATGGGTTGTCTCCAATAGTATGGAAAGCAGTTTTTAAATCGATGTAGGGCCAGGGATAATTGCTGAGTGGACGCTTTTCTTCGGCTCTTATAGTATAATTAAGGGCAACCGGCTTCTTTTGCCATAGAGTAGGCAGATCTGTTAGATCTTCAAGGTTCAGGCAATCGCAGGAATAGCCGCGATTCTCCATCTCCTCCTGAATCAGAGAAGCGTAGTAACGTGTTATACCAGTACCCGAAAAATAGACCAATAGAATGTTAAGCATCAATTCCACCTTTATCCTTGTTGTTTAATTATAGATCAACAAATATCTTAAACAAAGACTAAATAATAACTTAATATACTTCGTCTTTAAGTCGACTTGTTACCAGTCAGAAACATTTTCCAAACCAGGTGGTGTTAATATGTCTTTTCAGCTTAAATCAAAAATATGGCTGGAAAAAGAAAACAAAAAAGTTTTTGGCGATGGCCCATTGGATATTTTAAAACGGGTTGAAAGGACCGGCTCAATTAGGCAAGCTTCTGCCGAAATTAACATGTCTTACAGCCAGGCCTGGCGGCTGATCAAAATGGTCGAACAAAATTTAGGTTTTCCGATTCTCAGGAAAAAAACCGGAGGGGCCGGAGGCGGTTATTCCTCACTTACCGAAGAAGCCTCGGCCTTAATTGCAGCCTATGATGCTTTCCGACATGAAGCCAATCGGTCTCTAGAAAGACTTTTTCAAAAACACCTTTCTCCGGTAACTGATCGGCATAATTGATTAAAGTAATATTGCAGAACCGTGCGCCGTTAAGAAGCCATTTTCGGGGAACAAGGGAAGAACAACCCTCTAAAATAATTTTGTTGCTTTTTAAATAGATTCGTATTATAGGTTAAAGTAAGATTACTGGCATAATAATAAAAGGTGGCGTATCTAATATGGCAAAGATCTGGAGCATTAAAAATCTCTATTTTTACCTTGTTTGCCTGGTTACCCTGTTTCTCTTTGTTGGAGGAGCCATTTCCGCCATAAATACCGCAATGCAGCTTGCCCTGCCGGATCAGCCCAATGTACCTCTGACGCAGGTTTATTACCGGGAATACAGGGAATCTGCCACCGAACCTGTTTTTGACCCTCCACCCCTTGAAGAGCTGGAAAAGAGGAGGACAGAGCAGGAACGGGAATACCGCTCATACCAGAGCTGGACAAAACGAAGTTTGCTCAATTCTATAGCTTTAATGATTATTGCAGCGCCATTTTACCTTTACCACTGGAAGCAGGTCAAACCGGAATCGGGAAAGAGAGGCGTCAAGAATGCAAATTAAATGGGATTTAGAACATGTCTATTTCTACCTTGTCAGTTTCATCGCCTTGATCCTGTTAATCATCGGAGCCGTTAACATAACGCAGACGGCGATCGCTTATTTAACTCCGGTCTACGATGAATATAGCCCGTATATGATTCCAGAACCCTACCAGGATCTAACAGCTTGGGAAGAATATTTAGGCCCGGAAGTTATGGAAAACGAGAAAGCCCGATACGAAAGAATCGGCAGAGAAAATTATAATCGAAGATTAATCCGTGATCTGGTAGGTGGTTTTGCTTTTATTGCCATCGCCCTGCCGGTTTACCTTTATCACTGGCGTAAAATACCTAAATTGGAGAGTAATGGATTAAGTTAATGAAAGGGATTTCCTTATATATACAATACTTTTTGTTTCTTAAGGTTCCACTGTAAAATTAATAGCGCCTCTATCAGTATGCTGCCGGGAAGCATCGCTTGAAGTGCTGTGACGGGCAACTATCAAGGTATAGGTTTCTCCCGGAGTCAGCTCAGCAATATTGTATCCTTCTCCATCCGGAAACATTAAGGGGTAGGAAAACTCCATAATTACTGTTCCGTCCTCATAAGAAAAGAAAAAATCATCAACTGCTGTCGTATTTGCCTCTGAGTGGTTCCGGCCGCGGCCTACATCGTCCCGAAAAACCGGTGTTCCTTCCTCAATAAAGCCAATGATCATATTGGAACCGTCCATGCCCCCTCCTCGATTATTCAACCCTACGGCAACCCATCCGCCTGCTTCCATTTGTATGTGAATATAGAAATAGTTACCCTCATGAGCCATACGGATATCGGATCCCAGCACCTGTGCCGGTGCCGCCGGGTATTCTGCACTGGATCCATCAACAGATAAAGATTGATCCACCCGCCCCATTACAGGCAACCCTTCATCAGGTACCCCATCAGGAGCATTTTCACAGCCTGCAAGCAGGGCCAAACCCGGAACCAGCAATATGATCAGTAAAAACCGCATTGACTGCCACCCCCCTTAAAACATTAAGCTCTGCAACAACCCCGACCC
Source organism: Bacillota bacterium (assembly GCA_051748565.1). GTDB lineage: Bacteria > Bacillota > Dethiobacteria > DTU022 > DTU022 > SKPH01. The sequence goes on from JBNJHN010000056.1 coordinate 13,699, forward strand.
ATCCATAAAAATGGAATAGGGATAAATAAGTTTACACCTTCTTGATGTGTTGATTCATTATTCTATATTATACCATCAATTCTTGCCGTAAAAAACACACATAGCACAGTTATTACACATTTATGAATACAAGCAGGCCTCCCTGTGTACGAGGGAGGCCTGTTAAGGAAAATAGTATTCTGGCGGGGACCTACTCTCCCGGGGGCTTACGCCCCGAGTACCATCGGCGCTG
>JBNJHN010000057.1:0-13487 GCA_051748565.1 Bacillota bacterium
CTGAAGCAGTAACTCCGTCCCCCTGCTTCCGTCCCCCTGCTTCGTGTGACAGGTGAAACGTTACCTGACAAAAAAGTATATACTGACTCGGGAAGGATTTATGGGTACGGAAAGAAAATATATTAAATAAGGTGCCAAACAAAACTGTCTTTTTGTGCATTAGTAATTGAAAAAATATGATGTAAAATTGAATTTGAAGAACCCGGGACGATAAGAAACTACAGCCCAGTCGATAGTAGACACGGCATTAAAAACGGGCAGTTACGCTAATAAATTCAATAAGAAAGAGGAGTGCTATGAAAGAGAAGGATACAGGAAGCAAACGAGAGATATCACTGAAGAAGGCAGAGAAGTTTCGTCAATACGCCCTCGAATATATTGATGCGAAAAATGATGTTCCAATCGGCTTCAAACTCGCTGCTGTTTATGCGGAAAGGAAAGAGCGAATCAAAGATGCCCTGGGAGCCTCTGAAGAAGATTGGCAGGACTGGAAGTGGCAAATGGCCAATCGCATCTCCAACGTTGAGAAACTTGAGAAGCTCTTCACGTTATCGGAAAAACAGAAACAGGACTTTATGACTATCCAATCTAAATTTCGATGGGCATTCACGCCCTATTTTGCGAGCCTTATGGATCCGCTGGATGAGAAGTGCCCTGTCCGAAAGCAGATGTTACCCGATATCCGGGAGATGGCCATGACCGGAGTTGCAGATTTTTCCGGTGAAGAATATAGCTCTCCCGTAGAGAATCTGGTGCGATGGTATCCGGACCGGGTTGCGGTTCATGTCACAAATGTTTGCGCCGGTTTCTGCCGTCATTGCCTTCGCAGGCGGAATATCGGGGAGGTGGACAGGGCCACTTCGGAAGAAAATTTAGGTGAAATCCTGCAATACCTCAGAGACAATCGGGAAATTCGGGATGTACTTCTCACCGGTGGAGATCCTTTTACGTTTTCGACGGGGCAATTGGATCAAATCCTGACTGCCCTTGACGAAATTGAGCATATCGAGATCAAGAGAATTGGCAGCCGGGTTCCCATCGTCCTTCCCCAAAGAATAGACGAAGAACTTTGCGAGATGCTCTCCAGACACCATCCGCTTTTCGTCAATGTTCAAGTTAATCATCCCAAGGAGCTTACCAATGACAGCAAAGGAGCGCTGGATCTTTTAAGCAGGGCAGGTATTCCGCTTCACAACCAATCTGTCCTTCTCAAAGGGATTAACGATTCGCCGGTAACTATCAAGGCGTTAAACCATGAACTTCTAAAAGTGCGGGTCAGGCCTTATTATTTATATCACTGTCAGGGCACAATTGGTATTGAACATTTCCGGACTCCTATCGAAACAGGCATAGAAATCCTGGAAAATCTGCGTGGTTTCACTACCGGGCTGGCGGTGCCCAGTTACATCATCACTCCCTCGGGTTACGGAAAGACGCCTCTTGCACCCAGTTACCAGTTTTCATCCGGAGACGGATTCGTACTTTTGAGAAATTGGGAGGGGACTATCTACCGCTATGATAACCCCAGGCCGGTTGAAGAAGAATAAGCCACATTTTAATGTTATCATGTGGTTTAGGCAGAAAGGCTGAAAAAGGGGGTTAAAAATGGGTAAAAAGAAAAAGGCAAAAAAAAAGAAAAAACCGGAAGCTAAAGGTAATAAGCAAATATTGCTCTATACGGGGGGCATCCTGGTGGCGGCAGTGGCGATCATCGTTGTGATAACCCTCCTGTCCGGAGATAATAATGCCGGGAATATTGCAGCAGGAGATCACAGTGATGATTACAGTGATCTAACCAAACCGGTAGCAACAATTGAGATGGAAAACGGTGACCTGATCAAGGTTGAACTTGACCCGGCGAGTGCACCTAACACGGTAAAGAATTTTATTGCTCTCGCTAATGAAGGCTTTTACGATAGTCTTATTTTTCACCGGGTCATACCAGGCTTCATGATCCAGGGTGGTTGTCCCCAGGGACAGGGTACCGGTGGGCCGGGCTACAGCATCAGGGGTGAATTTTTAGCCAACAATCATGATAATTCCCTCAGCCACACGCGCGGGGTTATGTCGATGGCCCGCTCAAATCATCCTGATTCTGCCGGTTCGCAATTTTTTATCATGGTGGATGCCGCGCCTAATCTTGACGGGCAATATGCTACTTTCGGAATGGTTACCGAGGGCATGGAAGCAGTAGATCGCATTGTAAATGTCGATCGTAATCAAAGTGACAAACCTCTTGAAGATCAGGTAATTAAAAGGATCACTGTTGAAACGTTCGGGGTGGAGTATGCTCTTCCCGATAAGCTCTAAGGAATCAGGGCCTAAAGTAGATCTTGCTTGTTTCTGATCATTGCCCCAAAGGGTAGAATGGCCAGCATGGCCAATTTAAAGTGTTGCAACCCAAAGGGTATACCGATGATTGTTATGCAGAAGATGACACCTGCAATCAGGTGAGCAATTGATAATTCCCAGCCCAGGAGCAAGATCCAGAGGATGTTGCCGATCAGGCCGCCAACCCCGAACTCGCCGATTACAACCTGGCGGCCGAAAGGCCAGAGGACGAAGCCGGCAAACTTGAAGCACTGCAGCCCAAAGGGGATGCCGATAATCGTCAGGCAGACCAGGATACCGGCGATTGCCCAAAACAGGGCCAGGATAATCCCACCCAGAAGAAGCCACAAGATATTTCCGATAAAACTCATTTGCACTCACCTCTATAAATCTTGATACCGAACCTGGAGAGCTATGCTCTGCTCTCCAGCGCACTAACCGGAAAGTAACATATTCCCGTAGTCCCCGGGCCGGAATGCACACCCAGGGCTGGGGATAATTCAGCTACTATCGTCTCAACACAGGTCAGGCGTTTTTCCACCTGGGCACGTAATTTTTCAATCTTATCGAGTGCTGCAGCATGTGTATAAGCGACCTTAATCCTGCCTCCCGGCCCGACTTCTTTTTCAACCAGGTCAACCATAGCGGTGTAGACCTTGGTCAGGCTGCGTTCACGACCCAGTGGGACAATCACCCCATCACGCATCCCAATTAATGGTTTTATATTTAACAAGCTGCCCATAAGGTGGGCAGCGCTGCCGATGCGACCCCCCATATGAAGGTACTTAAGGGTATCTGCAGTCTGAAGCATATGTGTAACCGGGATCATGCCTTCAAGCAAAGCGATAATCTGATCCGTCCCGGCTCCACTCTTCGCTGCACGAGCAGCTTCGATCACCATCCAACCGTGACACATTGATACATTTAACGTATCAACTACTTCAACTTTTAGATCTGGTATTTTTTCAACAGCCTGCTCGCTTGCCATTTTTGCTGCATGGAATGTACCACTGCTTTTTGAAGTGATACTGACGCTCAAAATATTGCGCACACCCTCAGCTGCCAGCTGCTCATAAACCTCTAAAAAATCGGCCGGTCCGGGATATGCCGTTGTTGGTAATTTCTCGACAGTAGGAAGCCAGTGATAAAATTCTTCCTGGTGGATATCTACAAGGTCACGCCAGACTTTGTCTTCGTGATGGATGTAGATAGGCACGAGGCGGATATCAAGTTCTTCACGGATTGCCTCTGGAATACTGGCCGAACTATCACATACAATTGCTACTTTTAACATATAATTACCTCCGCTCCTTCCAACTTTTTTCATTATTACATAAATATTCAGTTAAAACAACAAATTATGGATCAAAGAGTTTTTGCGATAAAGTTATATTTGTAATAGTTTGCAATTTCTTGCTTCAGATTAAAGGATGGGCAGGGTAATTTGAATACCGCCACGAAGTTTAACGTAAGTTAATAAAAAGCAGCTTTTAAGAAAGAAGGGACAACATGTTTTGCCCTAAATGCAAGGATGAATTTGTAGAAGGTATCACTATGTGCCCGGACTGTGCCGTAGCCCTGGTCAGGGAGCTGCCTGCCGAAGATATATTATACGATCAGGTTTATGTGGATCTGGTTACCGTCCTGGAAACAGGCGATCCCGGTGTGATAATGGTAGCGAAATCAATACTGGAAGCCGCCGGAATCAGATATTATGCCAGGGGTGAAGGGCTGCAGCATCTTTTTGGGGCGGGCACTTTTGGTCCAGGTTTTAACCCTTTGACCGGACCGGTATGCATCCAGGTACCCGCTGCAAACGAAGAAGATGCTCTGCTTTTGTTAAAAGATATAGAGGAATCTTAATGCAGGATTGGCAGTTACGGTCATTTCAGTGTCGTTATTTGAGTGTGGGATACAACAGTTGCGTTTGATTGTAGAAGGGATGTGATCTTGAGATGGTGCGTGGAACTATTGCACTGATCGGTTCCGGTGAACTCTCAGGGACCATGGTGGAGACGCACAAGATGCTTCTTTCCCGGAATAACTACGGGGGAAAGACGCTATTTATCGACACGCCGGCCGGATTTCAGGAAAATGTCGATTTGATCGCCCGGCGGGCGGTTAAGTATTTTGAGCAGCAGGTAGGCCACAGCATGGAAATAGCTTCTTTTAAATCAGCCCAAAAGGCGACTTCTGCGGAGGCCGAGAAGGCCTTCAACCTCCTGGGAGAAGCCGGTTATGTGCTGGTCGGGCCGGGCAGCCCGACCTATACTGTCCGCCAGCTGGAAGAAACACCTATCCCTACCCTGCTCAGTGCCATGGTTACCAGAGGCGGGTGCCTCGTGGTTGCCAGCGCCGCTGCGCTTACCGTAGGAAGCCATACCCTTCCGGTCTATGAAATATATAAAGTGGGCGAACCGCTTCACTGGGTAGAAGGCTTGAATATCCTGGGCCAGCTTGGTCTTGAGCTGGTAGCGATCCCTCACTGGAATAATGCAGAAGGGGGTAACCATGATACCCGTTTCTGTTACATGGGTGAAAAGCGTTTTCTTGCCCTGGAGGCAAAGCTTCCCCCCGGAACGACGATCCTTGGGCTTGATGAGCATACAGCCTGCATTCTCGACTTTGCTTCCCGGGAGGCTGTTGTGGAAGGTCTTGGCCAGGTGACAATCAGGCGCAGCGGGGTGGAGTATCATCTTGCCCGTGGCGAGAAGGTCAACTTTGAGCGATTGCTCGGTGGTTCTGTCGGCCAGGCGCCCGCTACCGGAGACGCCGGCTCCGTTTCAATTTTAACTTCAGAGAGTGTCGCTGAACCGGAAACACCGTTTTGGGAGCGGATGCACAAAATCGAGACAGCATTTCACCGCTCTCTTGAACAAAACGATACGGCTGCAATAACCACCCAGCTGCTGGAAGCAGACAGGCTGCTCTGGCAGGCGCAGCTCGATCTTGAAAACCCCGAATTCGTCTCGCAGGGACGGGAACTTTACCGTGAGATGATAGTTCTCGCCGGGACAGGAATGAACAGGGCTACTTATGTTATTCCCCGCAAATTTGAGGATCTGGTAAATGAGCTAATTAAGATTCGTGAGCACTACCGCCGGGAAAAACGCTGGTCGGAAGCCGATCAAATCCGCAGCACACTTAAGCGTGCCGGAGTGGTTCTGGAAGATACCCATGATGGGCCGAAGTGGCACATCTGATTTGTTTCCAAAGAAAGCACCGGATATTTTTTCAATAAATTTTATGTGAGGCTTACTTCCGTACTTTTAATTTTTTGATTGCCCCTTCCAGACCTTCCACAGTCAGCTCAAACATGGGGAAAATTTCGCGGATTACAGAGATGGTGTAGTTTCCGGTTGCCCGGTCCCAGAAGGGTGCCGGGATGGGGTTTAACCAGATGGCATGATTGAAATGTGCGGCAATACGCTGCAGCCAGTTTATCCCGGGCTCATCATTGCTGTAAGACCAGTCAATGGCACCGCCCGGCATGGTCAGCTCGCTGGGCGCCATGCTGGCATCCCCCAGTAAAATAACCTTATAATCCGGTCCCAGCATGTGCAGGAAATCCTCCGTTTTTATGGAACTGGCCATGTTGCAGGATGGGTCCATGTAAATATGCTGATATATGCAGTTGTGGAAAAAAAAGAAACGCAGGTCCTTAAAGTGGCTGGAACGGTTCATGGCAGTAAAGAGCTGGCTGCAGATACGCATGTAGGGATCCATTGAGCCGCCTGAGTCCATAACCAGGGCAACTTTAACCATGTTTTTACGGCCTCTCGTCCAAACCAGGTGGAGCAGGCCTCCCTTGTCCCCGGTTTCCCGGATCGTTTCATCAAGGTCGAGCTCTTCCCGGGGCCCTTCCACCTTGCTGCTGAGCTGTCTTAGCTTACGCAGCGCCACTTCAAACTGTCTGGTCCCGATTGTCGCATCAGTCCGGAAATCTCTAAAATTTCGCTGTGCGGCTACCTGGACAGCCGATTTGTTATTTGATTCGCCTCCGATGCGGATTCCCGCGGGATGATAACCGGAATGTCCGAAAGGTGAGGTTCCTCCTGTGCCGATCCAATTTGATCCCCCGTGATGCTCCCCCTGTTGTTCTTTTAACCGTTGTTCAAGCCGGCGGCGCAGATCATCGAGATCCCATTCCTGGAATTTATGCCGTTCATCGGTTGAAATATGCAGGGGAGGAAGCGCTTTTCCCAACCATTGAAGCACTTTTTCCGTCAGCTCAACCGGTGTTTCAATGCCCTTAAAATAACTGTAGAAGGCCAGATCATAACGATCATAATAAGTTTCACTTTTAACCAGCACCGCCCGGGAGAGGTGGTAAAAGCCTGTCAGGCTGGACAGGGCCATGCCTTTAGCCAGCGCTTCCATCAGTGTCATCCATTCAGTGATGGCTACAGGCACGCCGTAAGCCTTCAAAAGGTAAAAAAAGTTTATAAACATAAATCTAATTCCTCTCTGGTTGTCCTTACCGGAAACGTGGTACCCCTGTAGCCGACTTGACCTGGTGTCCCTCGTTGTGCAGACGCTGCAAAACGGTTTTAAAATCATGGTCTTTTTTCAGTAACACACCCAGGAACGGAAGATCTGCCACGATTCGTTCGGGGCTGATGCCCCCAACGGTAAGGGCCTGGACCCAATCAAGGAGTTCACTGGTACTCGGCTTTTTCTGAAGGCCACCAATGCTGCGGATCCAGTAAAAGGCAGCCATCGCTTCTTCCATTAATTTTTGCTGGAGATCGGGATGGTGGACTTTGATGATCTCTGCCATCATCAAAGCATCGGGAAAAGCGATGTAGTGAAAAATACAGCGGCGCAGAAAGGCGTCGGGCAGTTCTTTTTCAGCATTACTGGTGATGACAACGATAGGGCGCTGTCTTGCCTTCACAGTCTCCCCGGTTTCGGGGATGTCAAAACTCATGATATCCAGTTCCCAGAGCAGGTCATTGGGAAATTCAATATCCGCCTTATCGACCTCGTCAATAAGCAGGACTACCTGGCTGGAAGCGAGAAAGGACTCGCCCAATTTACCCATCTTGATGTAATGCCGAATATCAGACACGTCATGATCGCCGAACTGGCTGTCATAAAGACGCTGGACCGTATCGTATATATAGAGTCCGTCTTTGGCCTTGGTCGTAGACTTAATATTCCAGATCAGCAGCTCTTTTTCAAGGCCATCGGCAATGCTTTGCGCCAGCATGGTTTTTCCAGTGCCCGGTTCACCCTTTATCAGAAGGGGTCTTCCCAGAGCCGCAGCCACATTGACACTATTCTGCAGTTCCTGTGATGCGATATAGTCTCTTGTTCCCGAAAATTGTGCTTGATTATTCTGCAATTTATTAAACCTCCTTTGCTGCAAATTATAATTATTTATTTGATAGTTAAATAACCTGATAAATAGTATATCAGTTTTATCAATAAATTTCTGCTGATTTTCAATGGTTTCCTCAAGGTGTTGGCAATCCAAATGAACAGCCTTCCGATGCTGTGAATCAGGTCCGGCTTTTAAGACCTGTTTTAAAGCAGATACTGTTAATAGCTATTATTGCCAACAGGAGAGGCCTCTGGCTGAAGCCTTTAAGGGGAGAATCCTGCAAAAAACTGACACCGCAGAAAAGCACTGAGCCAAGCAGGACAAGCTGCAAAATAACATATAAACGGGGGTTAAACTCGTTTCTAAAGCGATTAAGCATTAAGGTGCTGTAAGCCCACAGGCCGCCTTTAACAAAAACTCCACCAGTGCTGTGAATAGCATCAAACCTGTCACAGGGAAAAAGCATCAGGATAAAACCGGTCAGGACCAGGTAACCCAGTATGCGTACTGACGGATAACGCCATATGCTGCTTTCGGATATGAGGGCGAGGATTTTCTTCCAGACTAAAATATTAAATATGATGGTCGCGAAAAAGAGGATAAAGGAGACAGTATTGGGTGAACCATCCAATGCAGCCATCCTGCCCAGCCAGCTAAACGGATCCATCAACAGGGAGAAGGGTTCACTATAAAAGTGGAGAATGATTGCCAGCATAACCAGGTTGACAAGCATTGCTCCTGCATACAATCCGGCCAGCCTCTGCAGGTTTTTCATGTTGGCTTTCACCTTTCCCTGCTCTCAATAACAGCGCTGTTTGCGCCTGTAGGTATAATAATATCACTAAGATGGGGGTAAATCGATTGTCGGTTTCAAGAGCTTAACTGCTGTGATAATTACCCCGTCCCCCTGGTACATGAAGAGGATTTAAAGAGTATGGAAAGAAACTATAATGGTGCAGATAAAAATAAAAAAATAAGCTTAGGAGATTATCATGACTTATAATTTTGATGAGATTATTGACCGTAAAAATTCAAACGCTTTAAGTGTCAATGGTTTTCGTGAACACATCTTTCACGCGGATTCATCCATGAAGTTCCCCTATGAGGATGATGAATTTGTAAGAATGTGGGTTGCTGATATGGAATTTGCAACGCCCCAGGTTATTATTGACGCCATCAGGGAGAGGTTGGAACACCGTATCTTTGGGTATACAAAAATATTTGGTCTTGAATATTACAACACCTTCGTTCGCTGGACAAAAAAACGATATCAATGGCAATTTGAAAAAGATCATCTGGTAACATCCAATGGTGTTATCCCTGCTCTATACGAATTGGTCCGCTTCATCTGTAAGCCTGACGAAAAAGTTCTCTTTGTAACACCCTCTTATTCATATTTTAAACGTGCTGCTGAGATAAATCGCTGTGGGTATCTCTGTTCAGACCTGATCAATAGCGATGGATACTATACCATTGATTATGACGATTTTGAGGCAAAAGCAAGCGACCAGAAAACAACTTTGTGCATCTTCTGCAACCCTCATAACCCGAGCGGCCGGGTCTGGACTGTTGAAGAACTGCAAAAAGTCGGTGATATTTGCATCAATCACGATCTCTGGGTTATCTCTGATGAAATCCACTGTGATCTATTAAGAGTCGGCAGGACTCATACCCCCTTTGCTAAAATTTTTCCTGACTATGACAAAATCATTACCTGTATGGGGCCGAGTAAAACATTTAATCTAGCCGGTTTAATGATTTCCAATATAATTATTCCCAACGTAAATTTAAGAAGCGTCTGGAAAGAATACCACTATGCTTTTGAGAATCCACTCAGTATTGCTGCTTCCCAGGCAGCCTACGCTCATGGCGCTGATTGGCTGGATCACCTGCGTGTTTACCTGGATGCAAATTTTATATTTACCGGTGAATACCTGGCCAAACAGCTTCCTGATGCAAAATACCAAATTTCAGAAGCCACATACCTGGCCTGGATTGATGTAGGCAGGTATCTGCCTGCTGAAGAAGATCTGCCGCGATTTTTTGCCAACAATGCGGGAGTCCTTCTTGAAGGTGGCAATATGTTTGTCAGGAATGCCGATGGATTTATCCGTTTGATTCTTGCATGCCCGCGCTCAAGGCTGGAAGAAGGGCTTCGCCGGATTTGTGAATCACTTAATCGCCGCTGACAGAAATGGCATAGCGACTCAATTGTCAGTTAACTTGCCAATTAAGTGAAAGTATAGTATAATTAATTAAAATCGATAAAATTAATAATAAGTTATAGCCACAGAATAGTTAACACGATTGGCGTGATTGACCTTCCTTTGCAGAATCCGAAAAACCTATAATACTGCAAGCATTGCTCCTTTTAAAATCCTTACGTCTCGAGTGGATTGAAACATTTTCATAACTTAGCGTTTTGAAAAGCTGTGCTGTATTGATTGTTGACTACTTATTTAGCGATGTAATTGTGTGAGTTTGGGAAATATATTGTACTTTAAATCTATCTTGTTTGAAATAAATTATGGAAGGGGGTTTTTGAATGACTGTAGTAAAAGTAACCGAACTGGTTGGTATTTCAAATGAAAGCTGGGAAGATGCTGCTAAAAATGCGTTAAAAGATGCCTCTAAAACCATTGATAACATAACAGGTATAGAGGTATTAAGCAACACAGCCAGGGTTAAGGATGGGGAATTAACCGAGTACAGGTCAACTATTAAAATTGCCTTTGGCCTAACAGACCGTTAAGACATATGAGGCAGATTTAAAAAATAGGAGGAATCTAGAATGAGTGAAAAAGAGCTTTATCGTAAGAAAATGCAGGCTCAGCTGGATGAGTGGAAGGCAGAGCTTGACAAACTAAAGGCAAAAGCAAAAAAGGAAGATGCCGATGCCAAACTTAAAGCAGATGATAAGATTAAAGAACTTGAAGGCAAAATCGAAGAAGGACAAAATAAACTTAATGAACTTAAAGAGACAAGCGATGATGCCTGGGAATCACTTAAAGGTGGTATAGATTCTGCCTGGGAATCATTAAAATCAGGTTTTGATGATGCTATTTCAAAATATAGAGAATAAAAATCTTATCGACCTTGTTTGAATAATACCGGTCTAAGGGTTTAGAAACTGCCAGGGAGTCTTGATCTCTTCTAATCAAGGCTCTTTTCTTTTTTATTTATCACCGGAAATAGGCTTGCAGGTGAGATGTAAAAAAGCCTTATTAATAAAGCGAATATTATATATTTAAGTCCTTTGGCGCGGCATTAATAAGCTGGCTATTAAGGTCAGATCTTTTTCCAGTTGAATATATAGCAGATCAAGATTATCGATCATTTTTTTAATCCTTGAAGAAGAAAGAGTGGAGCAGTGATGATGGAAATTGCGATAAAGGCTGAGGTAGTCTGTCAGTAAAGAAGCAGTTTCGTAGGATAAGACCGGCGGTCTTTTGTCCGGCACCGGGCTTTCCATCAATTTTATCAGGCGTTCATGCCAGTCCAGGCTTGCCGGCACCCATTTATCTGTAACCCTGGCGATATGCAGCAGGCAATCCTCGGTCAAAAGGTAAAAATCATAAAGGCAGCTGCCCAGGTAGAGCAGCCGGTATTTATCGGAATGAGGAAGCAATTCTTTTTCTTCTGAAAGCATTCTGGCGATTATTTTCATTTCTGCAAGACTACTGTTTATTACTAGGCAAGTTTTCTCAAGACTTTGCCTGGATGGAGCAGATGAGCTGTGTTTAAATCTACCAATGTCTAACATTTAGTCCTCCCCGGAGCCGCTCATCTTTATTATATCCTAACTACTGCATCTAATTTGACCGTTAATTCTATTTGAACAAGAAGTAGCGAAGCCGGTTTGCCTCAATATTATTTTCTAAAGCGGCGATATTGTTTTGCCTGTTCAACTCCACGTTTAGGTTTACATAATTTGCAGCAAAATTTTCCTTCTGCACCTTTACTCTAAAGGAAACATGGCGATAGGGGATTTTCACTGTAAATTCCATTCTATTTTCCTCCTCCACTCCAAAGTGGTGTTTTATAGATCTTTAATGGTTGCTGATGCCTCTTTGTCATCCGGCTGCATAATAAAATCCTTGATAACTTCACTGGTCTCGTTTAGTGTATTTAAGCGAAGGCTGTAGCTAATTGAATCGTTTTCTGCGATATGCACCCGGATCAAGCCTGCTGCCCGTAATGAGGCCATATGGTAGTGTACTGTACTTTTAGAAATCCCAAGGAATGAAACCACTTTCATGAAAGAACTCTCCCCCCGGGCCAGGTGTCGCATGATTTTAAGCCTGTTACTGTCGCAAAGAGCTGAGGTGAGGCGTAACAATTTTGGCGAGGGTTCCCCGGGAACCGGTTCAGTATCTACCGGATAGTGAACTATGAAAAGGTCTTTTTTCAGCGCATAAATGTTGAAAGGCCGACCGTGGTATTGCGGTACGAGGAAAACCAGGGTTTTCTCTTTCAGGTTTTCCAATCTGACGCCTCCGGTAAGCTGTTCAATTAAGTCCTGCGGCTGTATATTCCGGGCCAGATTATGTTTGTCCCGGGCTTCTTCAGCAAGCATCTTAATTATATTCGGATCAAAAGTGTTGAAATATGATTTTTCCCATTCCTTCATTATCTTATTGATCAAAGCCATTTTTTCAAGATTTGGTAAAAAATCTTGTAAAAGCATCGGTGTAAGTGATGTATGCTCAGCCAGCTCACCGATGCTCATCTTATTTAACCAGGCACAAAACTCCTCAAAGGTGTCGAATGACTGATCGGAAAAAACCACCATCAACTCAACTATATCCGAGAGGCTTTTTTTAATGCTCTTATTTTGCATCTGTTTGAACAGGTCCGGATTCAATTGTTTTTTTATCTCATTGGCCCATTCAGTGCCCATCTCGCTGTTCCGAAGCATGGTTTTATCGAAAAAAACAATCAGGCTTGTTGCCAGTTCATAAATTGGTTTAAAGGATACCTTGATTTTGCTTTCCATTAAGTTCACCTTTTTTAGAACTATTATTGTAGTTCTATAATAATCGAACACATCTTTCTTGTCAAGACTTTTTTTGCCCGCACATAAAAAAAATTTTTAACACTTCTTTTTCAGAAAGTTATTGCACTTTAAGCTCTTATGTTAATTAATTAATATGAGGATTCCATATCGATAAGGCCTTTTTCTTTGGCCCGGTGAAGGCTCCAGCTGTAAAATTTTGAACTGAAAAAAACCAGGAAGATACTAAAGGCGAGCAGAATCAAGAGTAGAGAGCTGTTGGAAAATTCAGCAAATGTGGGGAATATGACTGCTTGCGGACCCAGAAGGGCCCGCCGCGCCGCTTCAAGCCAGTATGTTACCGGAAAAAGAAACCCAATCGGCCTGAGTGCTGCGGGAAGAGTATCCAGGGGGAAGATGGCTCCGGAGAAAAGGAAAAGAGCTCCACCGACAGCGTCTCCCAAAGACCAGAAGTGGCGGGCCATCATCATAGTCAGGGATCCTAGCAGGAGACCGAGGGAAGCCAGGGAGATTATTCCCAATATTGAACTGACCAAAAAGAGCGGCCATTGAATTGAGGCTATTTCAACGGGAAGCTGGAAGAAGACTTTTCCAAAGGTGATGATTATTACAACTGCGATTGCGGCAACGATCAGCTTGGCAACACCACGTCCCAGCAGGTAGTAATAACCGTTCATCGGTGTCGTGTGAAGCTGACGCAGGGTTTGATAGTGTTCTCGGTCGTCAATCACTGCCCAGCTGACACCGGTGATAACCTGTCCAACAAGAATGTAAAGAGCGTTTCCCAGGTATATATAAGCAAAGATAGGTTCCTGC
>JBNJHN010000058.1:0-13431 GCA_051748565.1 Bacillota bacterium
AAACCCTCTTAAAGAACACTTATCGCAAAACCTCTTTTTCGCCGAAAAAAAATCTCCCGACAGAGACCTCGCCTTACCCTATTCAGTTTTCAAGGAACGCTTTCGCTCAATATGAAATAAATGAGCACGACCTTTAAATTATAGCATGCTTCGATATGCCTGTCAAACTATTTTTTTGAAATTTTTCTTGGAATTTACGGGAATTTTCCTATCCGGTTATTTTTTACTCCCCGGAAAGGCGCGGCTTTAGAATAGGAAAAAGGATGACATCGCGGATAGATATATTATCGGTCAATAGCATCACTAATCGATCAATACCGATTCCGAGCCCTCCTGCCGGAGGCATGCCATACTCCAGGGCATTTATAAAATCTTCGTCCATGACATGCGCTTCATCATCACCGGATTCCCGTTTAGAAAGCTGCTGTTCGAAACGTTCGCGCTGGTCAATCGGATCATTGAGCTCAGTAAAGGCGTTTGCAATCTCCCACCCGGCGACAAACCCTTCAAAACGAACAGTCAGGCGGGGGTCTGATTCCATTTTTTTTGCCAGGGGCGAAACTTCAATCGGGAAACCGGTAACAAATATCGGAGTCAAAAGCTGCTCTTCACAAAACTCTTCAAAGAAAAGGTAAAGTATCTCTCCCCAACTAAGGCCCTTATCGAGCTCAAGGCCGGCTTTTCTTGCTGCTTCGAATGCTGCTTCACCGTCATGGATCAGGGAAAAATCAACCCCTGAATATTTACGGACTATCTCGATCATCGTCTCCCTGGGCCAGGGCGGGGTAAAATCAATTTCTCTGCCCTGAAAGCTGATCGTGCCTGTGCCGAAAACTTTTTGGGCTATCTGATAAATCAGGTTTTCAGTGATATCCATCATATCTTCATAGTCTGCATAGTTTTGGTAAATCTCCAGGGAGGTGAATTCCGGATTATGGATAGTCGATATACCTTCATTGCGAAAAATGCGCCCAATTTCATATACCTTGTCCAGACCACCAACCAATAGCCTTTTCAAATGCAGCTCAGTGGCAATGCGCAGATAAAGCTTCATATCCAGGGCATTGTGGTGGGTAACAAAAGGACGAGCCAACGCACCCCCGGCTATAGTCTGCATAATGGGTGTCTCCATCTCGAGGAAACCCCATTTATTAAGGATTTCACGCATGGCCGATATTATACGGCTGCGATTGATAAAGGTTTGCCTTACTTCCTCATTAACGATCAGATCAACATAACGCTGCCGATAACGAAGCTCAACATCTTTTAATCCATGCCATTTCTCCGGCAGCGGCCGTAAAGCTTTGGCCAGGTAGGTATATTCAGTTACCTTGACTGTTACTTCACCTTTTTGAGTCCTGAAAACTTCGCCGACTACACCCAGAAAGTCTCCTATATCAACCAGGTCGAAAAGTTCGTAATCATCCCGGCCGACCTGGTCAAGACGCAAATAAACCTGGATCCGACCCTTGTAATCCTGCAGGTGAGCAAAAGTTGCTTTTCCGTGCGAACGAATGCTGACCAGCCTGCCGGCAATAGTAACTTTTTTGCCTTGCAGGATATCAAAGCTGTTTATTATATCTGCAGAGTAATGATCGGTCTCAAATTTACGGCCAAAAGGCTCAACCCCTTTGCGCCTTAATTCATCGAGTTTGCGACGCCGAACCTGCAGCAGCTCACTTAGTTGTTCTTCCTGCTCCATCGAAAAACCTCCGGATTTGCTTAACTTATTGCTTCAACTTTATATTTGAATGTGCCGGCAGGTGCTTTTACTTCTACCTGGTCGCCAACAGTAAGGCCAATAATCGCCTTACCAACCGGTGATTCATTGGATATTTTTTTCTCCACCGGATTTGCTTCAGCAGTGCTGACTATAGTGTACTCATAATCCAGATTCAAGGTAAGATCTTTTAACCTTACAGTTGAACCGAGCGAAACATGACAATCGTCATTATCATCTTTCTCGAGGAGGCGGGCTCTACGAAGCAACTTTTCCAGAGTTATAATTCGCCCTTCAACAAAAGCCTGTTCGTTCTTTGCATCCTCATATTCGGAGTTGTCAGTAATATCGCCGTATGAAATAGCCTCTTTAATACGGGCGGCAATTTCTTTACGTTTAACAGTTCTTAAGTGAAGAAGTTCCTTTTCCAGTTTTTCCAAGCCGTCTTTTGTTAACAGCAGTTCATCGTTGTGCTGATTGTGTTCCAAAGTTTATACCTCCCTGTTAATAGTAATTTGATAATTGCAGTTCATTTTGTTAAAGCTGTCGACTCGGTTAGCATTAATCTGAGCTGTCAAAAAAGAACGGCTTTATATTGAACAAAGCCAACAAAGATAAAGATAGTGTCAAGCTTATACTTGACACTCATATTAAGCAAACGTTAATTTTTGCTATATTATATGGTCTTCGTAGGACATTGTCAAGAAAAAAACTACTGCAACTTACCCTGCAATTCAACAATTCTGGGGACAAGTTTCATTTCTCTGAGCAAATGATTGTATTGATCCTCAGTTAGCTCTCCGGCACCTTCAGCCATACAGACAAGCAGCGCTTCCATAACATTGGTGCCAAAAGAGCGACCCTCCATTTCCGGTGTGGTTGTAATCAGCAGTTTTAGCTTTCTATCTTTTAAAAACTTAACGTCATCCCCGGTCACCGTGTTGGTGATTATAGTTTTACCGGGCAGTTCTTCAGGCATATAACGGTGGATAAAATGGAAATCCCCGGCAATGATATCGTTTTCAAGAAAATATTGGCTAAAACGCGGCTTATTAACCGACTGCTTCTCACCTGTTGGGTAGATCATCGTGAAAGGAAGTTGACCAACAATGGGAGCCAAAATACGGGCAATTAAAGCAAGTGTTTTCAATGAAGAAAGTGGCAGAGGCAAACCTAAAATAAAGGGCAGATCTCCATAAGTCATATGGCAGCCAACTTTTTCGAGGGCCTGTGCCATTCCGAGACGGTCCATTGCACTCATCAATAAAACTTTCGGTTTCTCGATAAAGAGATCAGTATGCTCTGCAAGATATTCAATCGATCTGCGCTCGAGGGTATTTTTCAAACCGGAACCATCTACAATCGGCGTTTGTTGAGCAGCCCTGACAATTCGCCTGGCATCTCTGATTTCATAGCGGCGATCAACCGCATAGATGTAGAGATCCATTCCACCCAGACCGAAGGCATCGGCTTTGCCGTCTAATTCCTTAATCTTTTCAACCATTTTCTTCATATCACCGTCTGTACCGATGCGCTCAATTTTATATTGCTCATCAAATATTTCAACGGTTACCACATGATCTCGCGACGATGAACCGAGACTAACCCCCACTATGTGTTTCAAGTTTTGTTCTCCCTTCATTGTCGGTTCAAAAGGTGTTTCAATGTATCTTCTAAGCGCTTTGGATCAAATATGCGGTCTTCCTCAATAGGTGTCGGACCAAGGTTTATATAAATTATCTGGATATTAAGCAAAGCTTCTGCCAGATGGTGCCATTTTTCGGAAGTGATCATAATCAGTGTATCGAATTCACGCAACCTGGCAACCAGTTCGAGCATCCGGTTAAAAAATTCAAGAGCCTGTTTATCTCGAACCATCTCCCAACGCTCCTGATTATTCATTAAAAGATAAAAATCAAGGCCGTATGAACGGCAAATCTTAGCTATTTCATCAGTGTTGGCCAGAGGAAAGCCGATTACAGCTACCCGATTTCCCTTCCGCACCTCCCCAATCGATTCCAAACGGGAAATAAAGCTGCGGTCAAGGTTTAGGCGTTTAGATGTTTCCTGCTGGGAGAGACCCTGTTCACGTAATTCAAGGGCCCTTTCAACATAGCGAACTGCCTTGTCTAAACTGACCAGTTTTTCACCGATTCTAAAAACACGATCTCTTTGCATTTGCCTGATTCTTCCTTTTACGCTGTGTTTGGGATAAATAATCAGAGCCCATTCCTTGTGCACACTATTGTGAACGCTCTAATTTTAGCATTAAACCTGCCTGGTTGCAATCAGGCTAAGATTAATTTTGGGAGAGACGACAAAAATCGCTGAGGATAGATTCGGCATCTTTATAACTTGTAATCCGGATCAATTTCTGCCTGGCTGCAGCAGCTCCCGGAAGCCCTTTTATGTACCAGGAGGCGTGACGGCGCATTTCCCGAGCCGCTGCAGCTTCTCCTTTTAGCTTACAAAGCAGAGAGAAATGCTTTAAAATCATCCGGGTTATTTGATCAATCGAAGGCGGATCCGGCAGCCGTCTTTCTTTTATCCAGGCCAGTACGGATCCGAAAATCCAGGGATTACCCCGCGCTGCCCGACCTATCATAACCCCATCGCAGCCACAATAAGCAAACATGGCCTCTGCAGATTGCGGTGTGTCAACATCGCCATTACCAATTACGGGAATGGATAACCTTTCTTTGACCTGCTTAATGATATCCCAGTCGGCCCTTCCACTGTAACCTTGCTCAACAGTCCTCCCATGAACAGTTACAGCTTTTATACCGGCTTCTTCCGCCCTCTGGGCAATTTCTACAACATTAATAGTATCGGCATCCCAACCCTTGCGCAGTTTAACTGTAACCGGACAGGATACCGCGTTTACAACCTCCAGAAATATTTCACTGCAAAGAGCAGGGTTGCGCATAAGGGCTCCGCCTTCACAGTTTCGGGTGATTTTTCGGGTTGGGCAGCCCATATTTAAATCAATGAAGTCCGCACCGATATGTTCAAGTTTTCGAGCAGCAGTTGCCATGATAAGGGGATCGGACCCAAAAAGTTGAAAACCGATCGGCCTTTCCTGATCGGTGAAGTAAAGCAGCAGATCGCTGCGCCTGCTGTCATGTAAAAGCCCCTTGGCGCTGATCATCTCAGAATAAACCAGGGGGCAGCCCTGTTCTTTTACTAAAATCCTAAAGGGATGGTTGGTTATTCCAGCCATGGGCGCCAGGGCCAACCCCGGTTGAATCTTTAATGAGCCAATTACTAATGACAAATCTGTTTTCTCTCCATTTAATCAGCCTGAAATACTTTTTCTCGCCACGTTGCGTGAGCGTCGTTGTTCCATCAGATCGACAAAAGCTTCCAACCTGGTTTGGATGCCTGCCGCTCCGGTTTGCTCATCGATAAAGAGTGTAAGTACCGGAATTCCGTAATCTCTACTTAGTTGAGGAACCAGGCTTTTGGCCACTATCTCAGGAATACAGGAAAACGGCGCCAGCTGGACCACGCCATTATAACCCATTTTTGAATACCGGATAATATCGCCCACACTGTTTTGACCGTGACCGCCTACTTTTTGAGCAAGATAGGGCATCGCCAACCTGCGACTACCCATATCACCCTTCGTTGAAAGAACATCATGCCGGGTATAACTGGTCAGGTAAATACTGCGCCTGACTTCAACCCCCATGTGACCGAGCTGCTCTTCAAGATAAAAATTGGCAAACGGCTCGAGCTGGACATAAATTTCACCGATAATACCAACTTTAAGGGGCTGCCTGGTATCATCGTGAGGCACCTCGAGCATTATTGTCCTGGCCTCTGTACCGGCTTTCTCAATCTCGGGATAAGTTTTTGCCCGGCCCATAAGCGAGAATGCACGATCGAAAGCTCTGGATGTTGAACCTTTCTTTATTTCGCGCGGCCTTGTAGTTTGGGCTATCATTTCGAGATCATCCAATATAGCAAGCTTGCTGTAAGCTTTCTTAATCGTTTTCCAGAGAAAAGACCATGAATAACGCCCCTTAAGTTTTTTAAGCTGCCTGTAAAAATGAGCCGGCTTTTTAAGAGGGGGCCAGAAAAATATAAATTCAAAATTGTATCCAAGATCTTTAAGAATGCGGGAATGTAGCTCTCCGTAAAAGCCTGCCCGACAAGGCCCGTAACCTCCTCCGCTTATCAGGGTATCAGCTCCCCGATCCAGGTTCTCCAGGTAGGTACCTAAAACTATTTTAAAAGGAATACAGGCAAATTCGGGAGCATACTTGGCACCGAGAGTAAGGGTCTTACGGGTAGGCCGCTGAGGTGTAACTGACTCATGGCCAAGATCAGCCAGGATCATTTCCATAACCGGAGTTAGCGTGCCCATGTGACCGAATGTTGCTTTCAAAGGCTTCTACCTCCAGGGGCTAGCTTAGATAACGAAGGGCCAGCTCTTTTAAAAATGCAGTTTTTAAATGCAGGCTGGCTGTGTCGGTTCGCTCATTTTTTCCGTGAACAGTTGTCCTGGCCTGCTGATTAAAGCCTTTTGCCATATGACCTAAACCATAGGAGGGAATACCTGCACCCCGTAAAAACTTGGAATCTGTTGAACCCGCAGAAATTACCGGTAAACAGACTGCATCACGACCGGCAAGTTCAAGGGTAACCTCTTCCATCAACTTATAAAAAGGCTCTTCTGAACTGGAAAATGTCGGAGCACGATATTCATTGAATTCGATTTCAATTTCCTTGCTGATCACCAAGCGTAATTCTTTTTCCACATACTCACAATCCTGGCCGGGCAGGATCCTTATATCGATATCGGCCTCACAGTAATCAGGGACAATGTTGGTCTTGGTTCCTCCGCGCATCATATTAGGCGAAACGGTCATGCGGGTCATTGAACGCAGAGACTCCAAAAAAGCCTTCTCAAGGGGCAGTTCATCCAGAAGATTATCCACCTGATCAGCCTTAAACTGATCAATTTTGATCCCGCAAAGTCCGGCCAGGTTTCTAAGCAGTTTTTCTACTTCCGGCACGAGGACTACTTCAGCCCGGTAATTATATAGACGGCTGACCGCCCGGGCCATTTTGACCACTGCATTGTCAGCCATGGTCGGAACTGACCCATGTCCGGCGGTTCCGTGGGCTTTTAATCTACACCAGGCAGTTCCCTTTTCACCAACCTGCAGAAAATAGAGCATCTTCCCATCAAGGGCAATCGGTTGATCAGCGCCTTCATTAACGGCATAATCAGCGACAATCTTATCCGGGAAGTTTTGCGCCAGGTAACCTGCACCAAGTCTGCCGCCCTTTTCTTCATCAGCTGTTGCGGCAATAATCAGTTCCCCCTGCAAATCAGCTTTCTCTTCAATTAGCTGAAGGGCTGCTGAAACCTGGGCGGCCATTAAATCCTTGCAATCGAGAGCGCCTCTCCCATAAATCACTCCGTTTTTTATCTCTCCGGAAAAAGGCTCAAAATCCCATCCTTCTCCGACGGGAACGACATCAGAGTGGGAAATATAGAGAAGCTTTTTCTGGCCGCATCCTATACGTAAAATGAAGCTGCCCCTACCTTTTTCGGGTTCGACTATCTCACCTCTTACTCCGACATCTTCAAATATCTTCTTCAGGTATTGGGCCACAGCCGTCTCATTTCCAGGCGGGTTACTACTGTCAATGCGAATTAAATCGCTCAATATTTTTTCAGGTTTTGCAGACAAATTAATTTCCCCCTTACGGAAATGTTTTTGGATCGTACCTAAACTGCTTCTTTAACCAGGTGGCAGGAGGTGTAGTGGTCCGGGCCAACTTTTTTAAAAACAGGGACCTGCTCCCGGCAAATCGCCACTGCCTGGGGACAACGTGTATGAAATGGGCACCCTTGTGGAGGGTTAGCAGGGCTGGGAACATCTCCTTTGAGAATAATCCGTTTTTTTTCAACTTCAGGGATCATTGAGGGCACCGCTGAAAGCAAAGCCTGCGAATAGGGATGAAGCGGTGAAGAATAAAACTCTTTCTTCGGGGCATCCTCCACGATACGGCCCAGGTACATCACCCCGACCCGATCGGCGATATGCTTGACCACGCTAAGGTCATGAGAGATAAAAAGAAAGGTTAACCCGAATTTTTCCTGTAAGTTTTCGAGCAGGTTGATAATCTGCGATTGAATCGATACATCAAGGGCGGAAATCGGCTCATCGGCGACAATAAAATGCGGCTCGAGGGCCAGCGCGCGGGCAATACCAACCCGCTGCCGCTGCCCACCGGAGAATTCATGTGGATAGCGGCGGTAATGATAGGTATCGAGGCCGCATACTTTTAAAATTGATTCGACCTTCTCACGGCGCTCCTTGCCCCTGGCTATACCATGTACCTCAAGAGCTTCACCAATCGCTTCCCCAATTGTCATACGCGGGTTCAGCGAACTGTAAGGATCCTGAAAAATAATCTGCATTTCCTTACGCAGGCTGCGTAGCTCTTCCTTACCCATAGTCAAAACATTCTGGCCCTTAAAAAATACGGTTCCTGCCGTGGCCGATATCATCCTCAGGATTGTCAGGCCGGCAGTAGATTTTCCGCAGCCGGACTCTCCGACAAGCCCATAGGTATCGCCGGGGAAAACACGCAGATCGATTCCATCAACCGCTTTAACATAACCGGTAATCCGGGAAAAAACACCTGATTTAATGGCAAAATATTTTTTCAATCCCTCAACTTCAAGAATTGGCTCCTGAGTTTGCATTTATTTCACCCCCCTGGTTTTCTGCTCCTGATAAAGCCAGCATCTTACCAGGCGTTTGTTATGTGACTCCAGTAAATCGGGCATTTCCTGGCGGCAGATAGCCATCACTTCCGGACAGCGGGGGTGGAAAGGGCAACCTGTGGGCATATCCATCGGATTAGGGACAGTCCCCGGAATGAAATCAAGAATTTCTTTCTCTTCTTCCAGTTTCGGTTTTGACTTGATCAACCCTGCTGTATAGGGGTGCAGAGGATCATGAAACAGGTCGCTTACACCTGAATCTTCAACAACTAATCCTGAATACATGACTACAACATGCTGAGCCATCTCGGCAATAACCCCCAGGTCATGGGTTATAAAGATAATCGCTGTATTAATTCTTTCTTTAATCTCTTTCATGAGCTCAAGGATCTGGGCCTGAATGGTCACATCAAGGGCAGTAGTCGGTTCATCGGCGATGAGAAGTTTAGGGTTGCAGGAAAGGGCCATGGCAATCATCGCCCGTTGGCGCATGCCCCCACTTAGTTGATGCGGGTAATCATTTATAATTTCATTAGGACGCGGAATTCCTACCAATTCAAGCATATTAACAGCTTCTTTCCAGGCCTCGTCACGATTGAGCCCCTGGTGAAGGCGAATAGCTTCGCTGACCTGATCACCTATTTTATATACCGGGTTAAAAGAAGTCATCGGCTCCTGGAAAATCATGGCGATATCATTGCCCCTGACCCTGCGCATACTTTTTTCATCGATTCCAAGCAGGTCCTGACCATTAAAAATAACCCTGCCACCCTCGATTCTGCCGGGAGGGTACTTGATCAGTCTCATTATGCTTAATGAGACAACGCTTTTACCACAGCCGGATTCACCGACCAGGCCAACAACCTCACCGGGCTTAACATTGAAAGAGACACCATTAACAGCCCTGATGATCGCATCGTCAGTGTAAAAAGTTGTTTTCAGATCTTCGACTTGAAGCAAGTAATCCATCTTTAAACTTCCTTATCATCAGTTAGCTTTTTATACCATGCCAAACTATTTCGGCACCTTAAATAATTAGTTAATACTACCTGTGTTTCCTGGAACGTGGATCAAGCGCATCGCGTAATCCGTCACCGAGCAGGTTGAAACCAAGGACCATGAAAAGAATTGCCAGTCCCGGGTAGGTGGTCAGGTGATGAGCGGTACGAATATATTGCCGCCCATCGCTCAGCATTCTGCCCCATTCCGGATCAGGCGGTTGAGCGCCAAGACCCAAAAAACCGAGGCCGGCCGCCCACAATATGGCGGTGGCGATCTGGAATGTAGACTGGACAATAATCGGTCCCAGGCAGTTAGGCATAATATGACGAATAATAATCCGAGCATCGCCGATGCCGAGCGCCTTTGCCGCAGCGATATAGCCCTGTTCCTTAACCGCCAGAACTGAGCCGCGCACCAACCGGGTATAGATCGGCACGGAAGCAATTCCAACCGCGATCATTACATTCTCCACACCCACCCCAAGTACGGCCACCACTACAATTGCCAGAAGTATGCCCGGGAAAGCAATTAAGATATCAATAACCCTCTGAATGAGTATGTCAAATCTGCCACCATAGTAACCGGAAAGCGCCCCGATGGGTACACCAATCAGCATTCCAATTGTTACAGAGATCAGACCGATAGCCAAAGAAATCCTTGAACCATAAAGGATTCTCGAAAAAGAATCGCGGCCCAACCAGTCGGTACCTAATAAATTTTGTCTCGATGGATCCTGAAGAGTATTGCCAAAGTCAGTTTTTAGCGGATCGAAGGGGGTTATAAAAGGTGCAAAAATAGCACAGAGCAAAAACAGGATTAATACTGCAAGACCAACCATGGCCAGGCGGTTACGTCGTAAATGCCTCCATACCTGGCGCAGCTCGGTATCTCTTTTCGGAGTAGGCAATTTACTTATTTCATCCACTTTGTCTAAAGAATCAAGTTTGCTTTTCTCCATAACTTACTCCACCTCCTTAGTCCCGTAACTAATCCTGGGGTCAAGGAAGGCATAAATTATGTCTACAAGAAGGTTGATCATTACAAAAAACACGGCAAGCAGAAGAACTGCACCCTGGACAACCGGGTAATCCCGGGCCAGGATTGAATCGACCATCAGGCGACCAATCCCGGGCCAGGAGAAGACTGTTTCTGTAAGCACAGCGCCACCGAGCAAGGTTCCAAACTGTAACCCCATCACGGTGACAACCGGTATTAAAGCATTTTTAAACGCATGCTTGTTGATGACCACGCGCTCGATCAAACCCTTTGAACGAGCCGTGGTGATATAATCCTGGCCCAGTACTTCAAGCATGCTTGAACGGGTTATTCGGGCCAGCAGTGCCGCTGTAGCAAGCCCAAGGGTTAAAGCCGGTAAAATAAGGTGTTTCCAGGTACCTATTCCCCCGGAAGGCAGCCAGCCTAGCTGCACCGAAAAAAGCAGCTGAAACATTACCCCCAACCAAAAAACCGGCGCCGCCACCCCAATGAGCGCGGCCAGCATACTGAAATTATCAAAAATTGAATAGCGTTTGGTGGCAGAAACTATCCCGGCACTCATACCGATTATTGAAGCAATAAACATGGCTGTCACGGCAAGGACCATGGTGTTCGGAAAGCGCTGCATCAGTTCTACCGTTACCGGCCTGTTCGTGAAGGTGGAGCGGCCCATGTCACCCTGTAAAAGATTGGTTATATAAACATAATACTGAACATGCAATCCTTCATCCAAAAGCAGTTCCCTGCGGACCTGCTCTATGTATTCGGGGCTGGCATGAACCCCGGCAATGGCCCGGGCGGGGTCTCCAGGTATAAATCTTATGATGGCAAAAACAAGAATGGATACTCCAATTAATACCGGAATAGCCAGCAGCAATCTTCTAATCACATATCCATACAATTGGCGTCAACTCCCCGGCAATTGACTCTTGATAAACCGCCTACCCTAATAAAATACAATAAAAACAAGGATTCGACAACCTGCAGAATAAAATAAAAGGGCAGGGAGCCTGCAAACCCTAAGCAGCCTGATTCACCCTGCCCTGATTTCCTTACTTTATCAACCTTGGTCCATATCTTTGCTTGATTTCAAGCTCTGCTTATTCTATATAAGCATTCCAAGCCGAGATGTTTTCCAGCGGATGGTGAATAAGCCCTTTGACGTTGGAGCGAACTGCATTGACCTGTCCTTCGTTGTGAAGGAATATCCAGGGCGCATCATTCCAGATGATCTGGATCGCTTCGCGGTAGAGTCCTTCACGAACTCCACGGTCAGGGGTTATCCTTGCTTCATCCAGAAGTGCATCTACCTCGTCGTTGGCATAGTAAGATACGTTGTTCCCAGCCGGAGGCCACTGGCTCGAATGGAACAGGGCAAACAGGCCGTAGTCGGCATCGAGAGTTACGGTTCCCCAGCCTAACATGTATGCATCATGCTCAGCCTGATTCGGTTCGACGATTACTGTATCCAGGTAGGTGCCCCAGTCATAAGTGGTAAGGCTGGCATTCACTCCAACCTCGGCCAACATAGCCTGGACGGCTTCGGTTACAGTAGCATCCTGCGGATAGCGACCGGTCGGGTGGAACAGTTCGATATCAAAGCCATCAGGATAACCTGCTTCTGCCATCAGTTCCATCGCTCTTTCAGGATTGTATTCATATGGACCAACCTGGGTATAACCAAAGATGGCCGGAACAATGGGAGCAGAGGAAGGTTCACCCACACCCTGGAAGATCGTTTCGATGATCGCATCCTTATTGATGGCATGGTTCAAAGCCTGACGAACCCTTACATCAGTGAATTTCTCATCTTCGAGGTTGAAGCCGATATAAATTACGCGAACGCTGTTCTGGAAGACCACATCAATATCGGCTTCCGCTTCCAGCCGGCTAATTTCGATGGGTGGCACTGCCATAATGGCGTGAACTTCACCGGTTTCGAGCATAATTACGCGGGAACCGGCCTCCGGAACAAACTTAAATGTAACACTGTCCAGGGTCGGCGCGCCGCCCCAGTAATCATCATTTCTTTCCATGTAAATCTGCTCACCGCGATCCCAGGAAACATACTGGAACGGGCCTGTGCCTACCGGGGCCTCAACATTTTCACCGGCTCCCAGAGCTTCCAGGGAAGCGGGGCTGTGCATTCCGATAAACGAGTGGGACAGGTGAGAAGCAATCGGTGCAAATACATCGCTAAGCAGAATCTCAACGGTGTACTCATCAACAACTTCTACCGCAGTAACTCTTCCGAGAAGGAATGCAAATACGGCAGGATCTTCGCCTTCAAATTCACCCTTAGCCATAAAGCGATCGAGATTATATTTAACCGCTTCGGCATTAAAGGGTGTGCCATCGTGAAAGCTGACACCTTCACGCAAGTTTAGGAACCAGGAAAGACCGTCTTCAGAAGGTTCCCATGATTCTGCAAGCGCCGGCTGAAGAGTACCATCTTCAGCAAGGTAGATAAGGTTTTCTATCATGTGTTCTGCAATTGTCGCCGCCGGTGCAGACATCATTTTCAACGGGTCAAGGTTCTCAGGTTCGGCCCCAATGGCTATAACTATATCCTGACCGTCAACGACAACATCGTTGTCTGGATCGGGATCCGGATCGGGATCCGGATCCGGATCAACAACATCCGGAGCACATCCAATTACCAGAACACCAAAAATCAAAGCTACCATCAATAACAAAGCTAAATACTTTTTCATTAATAATCCCCCTTAATATTTCTCAGAAATTCCTACAACAAGCAATTCATCTACTTTCCGACTATCAATCACCACCTTAAAAAGCAATTCAATCCTTAGCCTTACTATTATATCATGAAATGTAATTCAATCAATGTATGATCAAAAACTCTTCAGGGCAATCGCATAAAAATGGTGAAACGAGCCAACAGGAGTGGTGAAAAACACGAAGAGTCAGAACAGGCGGCAACAGCAACCAATAGATTTAATGG
>JBNJHN010000059.1:0-12495 GCA_051748565.1 Bacillota bacterium
GCCCAGGTGGCCTGCACGGACCATCTTCCTGATCAATGGACAGGCACGGTACTTGGAGTCGCCTGTCTCCCTGTAGAGTGTATCCTGAACGGCCAGGAGGACATCTATACCGACAAGATCGGCCAGGGCCAACGGTCCGATGGGATGATTGGCCCCGAGGATCATACCCTTGTCGATATCCTCGGCCACTGCAACTCCTTCCATCAGCACAAAGGTTGCTTCGTTAATCATCGGCAGCAGGATCCTGTTCACCACAAAGAGGGGCGCTTCGTTTACAGCAATAGGCTCCTTGCCCATCCTGCGGGCCAGTTCCATAATTAACTGGAAGGTTTCATCAGAGGTAGATGCACCCTTGATTACTTCGACCAGTTTCATCACCGGCACGGGATTAAAGAAGTGCATACCGACTACCTTATCGGGCCGGGCTGTAGCAGAGGCCATCTCTGTAATGCTTAAACCCGAAGTGTTGGAAGCAAGAACAATTTCAGGCGGGCAAATCCTGTCCAGTTCTTTATAAAGTTCTTTTTTCAAATCCATATTTTCGATGACCGCCTCGATAACCAGGTCGGCATCTTTAATGTCTTCGAGATTTATTGTGCCGCGGACATGGCCAACGATCTGCCCTGCTTCTTCTTTCGATTTCTTGCCTTTCTCCACGGCCCGGCCCAGGTTTTTCTTTATGATGCCCAGGCCGCGCTCTACGAAGCTTTCTTCAATATCACGCATAATCACTTTAAAACCGGCTTCAGCGGCAGCCTGGGCGATTCCGCTGCCCATGGTACCGGCGCCGACAACACCGATTGTTTTTATCTCCATCCCGATCATCTCCTTCAGTTATAGATACAATAGTAATTTCCAATCATATTACTTAAATGCCAGGGCAAAAAGGCTGACATCAAACTTATCCGGCAAAGGGTTAAAAGCTCGCTCTCCTTAAGGGGGGGGAACATGTGAGAACAATCCGGCTACCGGCCTTTAAATTTGGGAAGGCGTTTTTCCAGGAAGGCATTGGCCCCTTCTTTCTGATCTTCGGTATCGCATAGCTGGGCAAAAAGGGCAGCCTCCGTTCTCTGGCCCTCTTCCAGGGTTTGATCAAGGCCCTTGTTTACGGCCTGCTTGGCTAAACGGACGGCAATGGGGCCTGCCTTGAGGATCTTTTCGGCAATTTCGCGGGCTCTGTTCAAAGATTCGCCGGGTGGGGTAAGATGATCGGCTATACCGATGCGAAATGCTTCGTCAGCATCGATCATCTCCCCGGTAAAGATCAGCTCCTTGGCCTTGCCTGCTGCAATAATCCGCGGCAGGCGCTGCGTCCCGGCATAACCGGGAAAGATGCCGAGAGTAACTTCCGGCAGACCCACTTTCGCATTCTCGGCAACAACACGGATGTCACAGGCCAGGGCCAGCTCCATTCCCCCGCCCAGGGCAAACCCGTTGACAGCTGCAATAACCGGTGCCGGGAAGTCTGCTATCTTCTGGAAGACAGTTTGGCCACGGCGGCTTAGTTTCTCACCGTTGGCGCTGTTTAGTTTTGGGAATTCTGCAATATCAGCCCCGGCCACAAAGGCTTTTTCTCCTGCCCCGGTAACAATTAAGACGCCTATTGTTTCATCTTTGGTCAGTTCATCAATTGCCGCTTCCAGGGCATTAATGACTTCCTGATTTAAAGCGTTGACCGGTGGGCGGGTAACGGTTACGATGGCCAGGCGTTCATCACGGGTAACCTGGATCAGATCGGACATGACAATTCCTCCTCAGTTATAGCGGGTATGGCAACCATACCCGGAAATATCGAAGCAGAGAACCAAGAATTAATAACGTTCGAGAATCATGGACATACCCATACCGCCACCTACACAGAGCGTGGCCAAACCAAGCTTGTTGTTGCGGCGGGCCATTTCGTGCAGCAGGGTAACAACTATGCGGGAGCCTGTACAACCAACCGGGTGGCCTAAACCGACACCACTGCCGTTGACATTAACGATATCCCTGTTCAGCCCGAGCATTTTTTCACAGGCCAGGTACTGGGCGGCAAAGGCTTCGTTAAGCTCTATCAGTTCCATCTGGTCGATGGTCATCCCTGCCTTTTTCAAAGCCTTTTGAGTTGCAGGTACGGGGCCGTAGCCCATCAGGTCGGGTTCCACTCCTGCCCAGGCATAAGAGACAATCCGGGCCAGCGGTTTTAAGCTGAGTTCTTCAGCTTTGGCGGCACTCATTACTACCACCGCCGAAGCGCCGTCGTTTAAACCTGAAGCATTGCCTGCCGTTACCGTCCCTTCTTTTCTAAAAACGGGCTTCAGCTTTGCCAGTGTCTCCAGGGAAATACCACGGCGGGGGTGCTCGTCTGTATCGACAACTGTTTCCCCCTTGCGGGTGCGTACGGTTACCGGGATAATTTCTTCCCGGAACCGTCCATCATCAATAGCATTAATGGCATTACTGTGGCTGCGGGCAGCCACTTCATCCTGTTCTTCGCGGCTGATATTATACTTGTCGGCCAATCGTTCCGCTGTCTCACCCATCATAATTTTGTGAACCGGATCCATCAGCATTTCCCATAGGGCATCTGTCATCTCACCATGCTGGAGACGCTGGCCCCAGCGGGCACCTTTCAAAACGTAAGGTACCGTGCTCATTGACTCGACTCCTCCGGCAACAACAATTTCGGCATCGCCAAGGAGAATCTCCTGGTAGGCTGAAACAATTGACTGCAAGGCTGAGCTGCACTGGCGCTGGATAGTAAAGCCGGTGGTTTCGACAGGGAACCCACTTTCCAAAGCAATACAGCGGGCAATATTCGGTTCGTCGCTGCGCTGGCCGCAGCAGCCGAATATTATTTCCTCAACCTGTACTTTCTCCAATCCACCGGCACGGCGGACAGCTTCTTCGACTACAGTTGAGCCAAGCTGCAGCGCCGTTACGTCGCGCAAGGCGCCGCCAAAGTCACCGATGGGAGTCCTGACAGCACTGACGATTACAACTTCTGTTTGTTCTGGCATAGGCCACCTCCGTTTGAATAAGGGCAGGGCATACCTTGCCCCTTCGTTTTTAAAAAAGACAGGCCTGTACCGGCCTGTCTTTATGTGGTTTATTCTGGATCGATACGAGCATTTGCCCGGAATATTCAGCTTAGATCTTCGGGCGCGGGTACAAGCCTGCCCGCTCAACAATCTCGGGAACCATTTCTTCCCAGGCGATAGCCATGATATGAACCCCGGCTACTCCTTCGATCTCTTTTAAGCGTTCTATGGTTTCTATAGCAATCTTCAGGCCTTCCTCTTTTTTCTTTTCCGCTCCCTTAAGCCTGGCAACAAGCTCATCGGGAATGGTAATGCCGGAAACGAAATTTTTCATGTAATTGGCAGCCCCAAGGGATTTCATCGGGGTAACGCCGCCTAAAATTGCTACTTTCTTATGCAGGCCGCGCTCGCGAACCAGTTCCATCCACTTCTCAAAACGGTCAAGATCGAAAATACACTGGGTCTGAATGAAGCTGGCACCGGCATTGATTTTCTTCTCCAGGCGATCTACACGATACTCAAAGGGGTCGGCAAAGGGATTTTCAACAGCTCCCAGGTAATAGCTGATATCACCTTCCAGATCATCGCCGCCCATAAACTTCTTTTCATCACGCAAATCTTTTAAACCCTTGATCAGCTGCATCGAATCGATGTCGTAAACGCCTTTTGAACCCTGCTCGTTACCGAATTTCATATGATCTCCGGCTATGCAGAGTATATTCCTGACACCGAGGGCATAAGCGCCGAGCACATCGCTCTGGATACAGATCCGGTTGCGGTCACGCACCACGATCTGGATAATCGGCTCGATGCCCATTTGGACCAGGGCAGCACCGCAAGCTATGCTGGAAGTACGCACAATAGCAGTCTGGTTGTCGGTAATGTTGCAGGCTTCGACATGGTTGCGCATTCCTTCGGCATGATGCCTGAATGCAGTTAGGTCGGCACCCTTGGGCGGACCGAGCTCACCGGTAACGACAAAATGACCAGCGTTAATTGTTTTTTCCAGTTTACTTCCCGTGATCAATTCTAACATCCTCCCTTACTGTGGTTCTTGCGCCACCGTGATGCGATGTCGACCAGTCTTTGGGAGGCTGGATCGCTTCCAGATCTTTTAAGCGGTCAAATGCCGCGAGGCGGTCGTGAATAAGTTGCCAGGCGCAGTCAACATCTTTACCCAGCTCACATTTGCCTTCAGCAGAACCGCCGCACGGTCCGTTAAGGATACTTTTAGCGCAGCGTGTAATCGGGCAAATACCCATGGTCAGGTGCAGGACACAGTCGCCACAGCCGAGGCAGTTCTCTTTCCAGACACCCTGCTCGGTGGGATAACCCATCGAGGTTGTATTCAGGCCGGGCACGACGCGGAGCGAAGGCGCATACTCGACCATAGTCTGGACTCCAACTCCGCAGGCAAGCGAAACAATCAGATCGTAGCCTTTAAGCTTTTCCAAATACTCATCGATCATTTCATACTCGCACTGTCTTTCAATCGAAAATACTTCTACTGCACCGTCAATATTATTTTTCTTGCGGTGGATGCGGAGAAGCGCCGCTGTTTCTTCGGCTTCTTTCTGGCCGCCGGCCATACAAACCGCCACACAGGTGTTACAGCCGACCACACAGACATTTTTGTGCGGTGCCGCCATAGCCGCAATTTCTTCCAACGGCTTTCTTTCAGCGATTATCATACAGTCACCTTCCCTTCCCTTCTAACAAATTATGCTTTATATTTTACCACACTTCAGCTTTAACGGTTACGCTGAACAAATACATCAACGTAAGAGTCACAATAGATGTCCATGTTTAATATAATGCGCGCTGAAGCAATCGCAGCCATCAGTTCGTCATCGTTGGCATCGACAATACCTGCATCAAGACCATTGGCCATTGCCATGACGGCGAAGGTACGGTTTATCAGTTCGCGGTTCTTGGTTCCCTGTGAAACATTGCTCAGGCCGACCACTGTTTTCGGAGCCGGATCGGAGATTAGCTTGATTTCGCGCAGGGTGCGCATTACTTCGGGGCCGTGATCCTGGGCCACGTTGCAGGGTAGAACCAGGGGATCGATATACAACATGTCGGGCGCAATGCCGAATGCATCGGCAGTGGCGACCAATTCAGCAGCCAGGCCGATTCTGCTGTCAGCATCCTTGGGAATGCCTTCTTCGTTCATGGCAAGAGCGATTACTTCTGCTCCGTGCTCAGCTGCCATGGTAAAGACCCGCTCCATCTTCGGCATTTCTGCCGGGACCGAATTAATCATTGCCGGACGTTTGCAAAGCTTAAGTCCGGCTTCGATAGCATCATACTTTGTCGAATCGAGACAGAGGGGCAAATCGCTTGCTTCCTGGGTAACTTCAACCAGCCATTTCATAGCCTCGACCGGGTTTGGTGAACTGGGCCCAACATTAATGTCGAGGTAGTGAGCACCGTTATGTTCCTGTTTACGGGCCCATTCCTGGACTGGAGCCGGATCCTGCTCTTTAATTGCCCTGGCAATGTCTTTGAACATACCGTTAATGCGCTCGCCGATAATTATCATTTGGTAGCCTCCTTAAAAACTATTTTCAAGAAGGAACTTCAGAGGCACGGCGCGCGTGCCCCTTCGGTCCATTCAGCTTTAACTTCATATTTTTATCAAAGTTTAATTTAGTAACTATTGTCCTTCATCAGATCATCGATATTGCCCTTGATCACTTTAAGGGCATCAGGGTGACGCATGACCATAATGTCAATACCGGACTGCAGGTAAGCCATGGCAGTGGTTGCTTCCCAGAGGATTCCCCGTTCTTCCTGCTCGCCCCATCCGGGTTCATCTTCTGCTGAAACATT
Source organism: Bacillota bacterium (assembly GCA_051748565.1). GTDB lineage: Bacteria > Bacillota > Dethiobacteria > DTU022 > DTU022 > SKPH01. The sequence continues at coordinate 5,856 of JBNJHN010000059.1, forward strand.
TGCTTCCTTTGCTCTCCATGCTTCAAGTCCCACGTTTCCGATCATTGGCATGGCCAGCATCTTATCTCCCTGGAGGGCTCCGTTACGGGCCCGTTCCATGATTGAGTAAGAGTACTCAATACCATAACCAAGGGCGGCTATAGTGGGGTCGATGATGATCCGGTTGGCCATAGCTGTGCTCATCTCGGCAATAAGGATATTAAGCTGCTTGCAGATGTTAATGTCGATCGGCGACTGGGCAATAACGAGATGCTGGTTGGCCATACAGGCACTGGTCACTGCCTTGTAGTCTTCAAGTTCAGCCACCCCGAGCAGAAGGTTCTCTCCGGCAGCTGCTTCGGCAATCGGGGCATAGATAGTGCTGTCTTTTTCTGATTTGCCGCAGCCGACCACGATCAGGGGAACACCGACAGCTTCGAGGACTTTTTTAACAGTTGCGGCGCATTCTTCGGGTGAAGCATCATTGAGATCCGGGTCGGCGCCTTTCAGACGGACCTGGATCAAATCCGCACCGTATTCTTCAACGCACTTTTTGGCCCAGGCTCCGGGATCATCCCAGACATCGCCGTAATATTTTTCAAAACAGGGGTCCCATTCTGATGGAGCCATGTCCCATACTTCCAGGGCCAGTACCGGCCGGTTTGGTATTTCACCTTCAAAGTGGAGAAAGGGCAGTGCCGATTCGCCACCGACGGTTATGGTATGGCTGCGGGTGCCGCCCTGGTCTTTGGTTGCACCAAGGACGACCTCGCCTACCTGATTTCTATATTTTTCTTTAAGAATTTCAACAGCCATTTATATACTCCTTTCATAAAATAATTCATTTGGAAAAGAAGAAATATTTTCTACGCAAAATTGTCCTTGGCAAACTTGGTTATACCGGAGGCCTCGCGCGGTCCTACAGTAACATCCCAGCCCGATTCCTCTTCCAAAGCTCCTTTAAGCACGGCTACGTGACCGGGCAGGACCAGTTTGCGGTGTTTAACCTTCTCTTCGAGCCCGCTCTGCTTGATCGCCGCGGCAATTGTTTCGGCGGAGAACTTATTGTCGGCATAAGCAGTCAGCACGGACACACCACCGGTATCAACTGAAAGGATCCTGCTGGGGATACGCGAACTTTCCACTTCACCTTCAACAATAAAATAAGTCAGGGAGAAGTTCGTAGTCACATATACCGGAGATTCCTCACCAGGTTCTCCGACATCGTAAAGCTTCGCTTCTACGGCAATCGGCTTCTGCGGGTCGGTGTAGAGGTTCTGCCTCCATGAGAGAAGCGGCAGCTGCTGCTGCTTTTCGCAGGCCTTCAGAACTACAACATCAGCATATTTGCTGAGATAGACACCTGCCTGGATCACTTCTTCACGGGAATCTTCTTTTGACGTGAAAGCAATAGCCGGATAGCCAAAGGGACGGAACTTTTTGCGAACTGCCAGGCGGCGGAATTGAGTCAGATCGGCCAGGACTTTACTGGTTTCACGCGAACCGCCGTCGAGGACAAGTTCTTTGTAATCCAGGGCAACAACTTTTTCTACCAGTTCAGCGGTTTCGTTAAGATCTTTACCTTTTACAACCAGTGGGCACCCTTTCCCTTTTGCCAGTTCTACCATCTTATCATAATTATCGGAGGTAGCGGCACAAATAAGTGGATTACGGTCAGCTACCACATCAAGGGCACCCTCCATGATGGATGGATCTTCACAAATAAGGATTATTGCCTTTTGAGTCTTACCTGCCACAGTTTCTACGGCTGCTTTAAATTTTGCTGCATCGCCCGAATCGCATTTGACTGCCACCATATCGGTGGTATAATCCATTCCGACGCGGTGGAATTCGAGAGCATCAAATTTTTCTGCTTTTGCTGCAACGTCTTCGGTGTCACTGATCAAAACGGCTACACCGGTCGGGTGGAAAAACCGCTTGTCATGACGGAATATTTCTGTCTCTTCCCCCAGTTCAACAACATGATCTCCCGAGCCGACCTTGACCATTTTAACCGGGGGTGCGGATGCCGAATCAAGGGCCTCCTTAGCCTCATCCGTAACATGCGGGCAGGCATCGAGCGAGGCTTTGCCACTGGCCAGAGCCATGGCAAAAGCGAGGCAGGTCGGGGAACCGCAATCTTTACAGTTGGTCTTGGGTAGATGCTTATAAATCTCTAAACCGGTTAAACCCATTAACTATCTACTCCTTTCTTACTGTTTATAAAATGCTGAATGGGCACGAAACAACGTGCCCCTGTGCCCCCACCCTGTCCTCATCCATGCAGGGAAAAAAGACTGTTATGAAACTCTTCCAGCATTGGGATGCAGGACAAATAGGTTACCCGGGCGGCAGGCTTAAACAGGAAAAGGCTTCGGTTTCATCGTCGCCTCCACCGAAGCTCTAACTCCTTTTGCCGTTTACATCAGCGGATCCATGGTCAGGGCCGGATGACCCTTTTCTTCAAGGAAAGGCAGGATCTCGTCTGCTGCCGTGCCGACAGTTTCATCGGCAACCTTATCAACAAAGTCGGCGCCAAGGCCTTCTTCTTCGGCCCTCTGGCGCAGTTCATCACCCAGCGAATCTTTCAGCTCTTTCGGCATCCAGACCAGGCGTCCCAGGCCTCCATCGGCGCTGATGAATTTTTTGCTTAACACATATGCGCGGCCATGCCCCATAAAACCGGGAGTCTGAACGCCACCACCACAGGTGCCGGCAAGGGTGGAGAATGTCATCCCGATGGGGGTATCTCCGCTGTATTCACGGGTAGTAATCATAACCCCGTTAGCTTCAGGCAGAATGGCCATAATGCACTCGAAACAACCGCATGAAGTCATTGGCTCATTCATAAAGCTGTACATTGAACACTGCTCAATAGTGCGGTTTGTATTATTGTAAACATACTCGTTCACCGATTCCCAGATACCGTTCTTCTCGTCAATCAGGCCTTCTTTCTTGATCGGGCGGTTCGGGCCGGTCGGGTCGATTTCAAAAGCAGCTTTGCCGTCGAGCCAGCTAACAGCACCGCAGAGGCCTAGTCGCTCCGGGGTAACCACGCAGCAGTGGTTCGGAGCAAAGGACTGACAGAGAATGCAGGAGTAGAATTCATCAACCGACTCATCGGTGAGTCCCTTAAGACGCTCGTCGCGGGCGGAGTAAAACTTGCGGGCATACTCCAATCCTTCTTCGACCTTCTCGGCATCAGTAATCAGGGTAACCTGAACGCGGTCGACAATTGACGGAAATTCATCCTTAAATTTGGCTATGAGAAGTTCGCCATAGTCACGGATTTTAAAACCCTTGGCAGCGGCATCTTTACTAATCCTCATCCAGATCGTATCGCGCTGGGCCATATGCCAGAGTCCTTCACCGTAATTGATCAGGTAGTGGATCCGGCGCTCGAGGACGCCTTCAAAGTCTTCCTGCATCTTGCGTCCGAAGATCTTGACCATGATTCCTAGAGGCAGCGAACTGCCTTCTTCAACTTCGTCAATTTCAGGGCCGATCACCTCGATCTTGCCGTCTTCGATTTCATCTTCATTAACCATCTCAACAAGTTCGAAACCGGTTGTGCGCCCTCCACCAAACTCAATACGCATATCGCCCTTCCTTATTACTTCACCCTCAAAGGCGGGGCCGACTGTAATCGGGATGGGAATATCCAATATCTTAAGCTTAATACCACGAATTTCCATGGCTACCTGGATTATATCTTCATAGTTAGGATTCGATACATACCAGTTGGGGATCTGCTCGTCTTCAGGAAGTTCCTGGTCGGTAATTACCGGGAACCCGAGGAAGATAGCGGCAAAGTGAGCTGCCACCTGGACTTCATCAATTTCGCCAAGCTGCAGCACAAAAGCCCGCACACGACGGCGCTGATAGTCACGGGTATTCTGACGTTCTCCGGGGGGGATACCGCCGAAAGCGATGCCGGCCCGCAGGGCATAGTTCACTGCATGAATCACCTGGGTAAAGTTGCCAACCGGGAAAGCGATAAAATCGATGCCGAGCTTACAGCCGGCCTCAATCGCCTGTTCAATAACCTGGTTGCAGAGGAAGATCATGAAACCTTTACTCTGGAGGTCCATGATCAGCTTACCCACATCTTCGCTCGATTTACCCTTGCCCATGATTACAGCCTGGCCGGGAATAGTCCAGTCGACCAGGAGAATGCCATACCGGCGGACCACCGGGTCACCCAGGAAGCCGGTCCAGGGATCAACATGGGGCCGGGCTCCGTCAAGATAGCGCAGGGCTTCGATAATTTCGGCCGAGTAAGCTGCTGCTTCGCCGCAAAGACGGGCATTGTCAAAATTCAGTTCTTCACGAATCTGGTTGCGCATGCGGTTGAGAATTGGCGGCAGATCGCCCAGTTTTTCAACAGCCTCTCCACTTAAAGCCCTGATTACCGGCAGGTAATAACCCGTATCGGGATAACCGACTTTCTTATCGGGACCATGACGCTTAATGGCCTGGTTTAAGAGTATTTCAGCATAACTGGTTGCGATTACCGCACCGTCATAGGCTTTTTCAAATAACTTAATCGGCGGGTTTGACTCATCAACGGCGCCGTCGAATATTTCATCAAACGATTCTTTCCAATCTCTGGTTAAAACTCCATCAGTACTCATTAATCGTGCCTCCTTTTAGCGATTATTTTTACCATCCCTTGGATAGTTCGGTTTCGTATTTTTCAGCAGTCTGCTGGTGCACTTTCAGTTTCCAGGTGCGCTCATCAAGGGCATCGAGGATTTTCTCAACCGATTTCTCGGGGTCTTCTTCCCACATGAAATATCCGCCATAAACATCCTCGGCGATTTGTAGGGCAATCCCGTCTACCAGGGCGCTACCTGTTACCTCAGGGACAACACCGACGTGAGTCGGGATACCGAGAGTAACACACCAGCTGCCGATAGATACAGCTTTCTCACTCATCGCTTCCGGTGCGGAGGCAACGAAAGGAACTTTAGGAACGTCAACATCCCACTGCCGGGCCAGGGCAGTTGTAAAATCATAAGCCCTGGAGTTATCGACACAGGAGCCCATGTGAAATACCAGGGGCAGCTTGTCTTTCAACTTATCCTTGTTGGCTTCGTTCAAGGTCTTGAAGAAGGCCTTCAGGCCATCTCCGGCATACTTTTCAACTGCCTCATCATTCATCAAACCCAGCTTAGCGGCAGTTCCCGCAGCACAGCCGGTTGCTACAAGTAAAACATTGTTCTTGGCCAGCTCTTTAATCAGGTGGGCCCCGCTGGCATCATGCGGAACGCGTAAGTTGTTACAACCAGCCAGGAGAACAACACCGCGCAGCTGTCCGGAATCTACGGCATCAGTAACAACCTTGATTGGTTCGTCGGGATTAACAGCACCGAGCACTTCTTCCATCGCTTCCATGCTGAAACCGGCGATAACTTTGTGCTTGATATCAGGAATTTCAACCTTTTTTTCCTTGCGCTCCTTGAAGGCTTCTATAGCAAGGTTGATAACCTCTTTAGCCCTTTCAACGGCACGGTCTTCGGTAAACTCAACATGGTAGGCACCAGGGATCTTGGAATGCGACATTGTGGTTACCACGCGAGTATGGTAACAATCGGATAGAGCTTTGATTCCGGGCATTATGCACTGAACATCAACGACCATCAGGTCGATACCACCGGTCATAATCGGCAGTTCCTGGGAGAGGAAGTTGGTTAAAACGGGTACGCCCTGGCGCATCAGCACCTCGTTTCCGGTACAGCAGATACCCATGCATTTAACGCCCTTGGCTCCTGCTGCTTCGGCTTCCGCTTTCATTTCGCGGGCCTGGCGTACGATCATTTCACTAAGCAGCGGGTTGTGGCCGTGCACGGCAATATTGACCATCTCGGGATCGATGACCCCAAAGTTTGCCTCAGTTGTAACGGGCTTGGGAGTGCCGAAAAGAATATCAGAAATATCTGTGGCGATATGCATTCCAATATAGTCGGCCAGACTGGTTTTAAGTCCCTGGAAAACTAGGTTTACCGGGTCTGCGTCAACACCCATATGGGTCTGTCCCATGACCTCGGAAATCGTGGTATGCACGGAACGCGGTTGGATATTACACTTATTAAATACTTCCATACGTTCGGGCACTACAGTAGTTTCAAGCCACTTGCAGGGTTCCGGGCTCATTTTCGAGAAATCGGCTTCGGCCAGGGCAACAACTTCTTTAAGCAGTTCCATGTCATCCTTACCTTCGTCGCTGAGGCCAAGCCTCTTGGCTACCCGGTGCAGTTTTTCGGGATCTTCTATTGAATAATCGGGAGCCTTGCCCTCCATCATTTCATGGATAGCATAAAACATGTGACGGCTGTGGTCGGCATGTGCGCCACAACCACCTGCTATAGCCCTGATCAGGTTACGGGCAACGATTGTATAACCGTGTGCACCGCAAATACCTTTCGATGCCTTTTTGGTAATACGGCAGGGCCCCTGCAGGCAAATCCGGCAGCAAACGCCGGTGCGCCCAAAGTTACACTGGGGCTGCATTTTAACATAACGCTCGTATGCAGTTTCATGTTGACCATTAGCGGTATTGTAATCTATTACTGCTAACGCCGCCGGGTCAACTGTTCTTCTGTTGTCAATTTTTTTCTTTTCTTCGGACATTCTCTGGTTTAACCTCCTTTAGATTAGT
>JBNJHN010000060.1:0-12064 GCA_051748565.1 Bacillota bacterium
AATCTGCTTAACGAAATGAGGTATACCAGTGTATAAAGCTGTGGGTTGGGAGCAATTCACCATAAATAACAGGCAGGGCTTACGGCTGTCTGCAATGTTGCTCAATGTTTCAGATCATTCGATAGTCATTGTCTGTCATGGCTTTACCGGTTCAAAAGAGGGAGGAGGAAGGGCTATTGAAATGGGGGAAGCCCTGTCTGAACTTGGATATAGTTCACTTTTATTTGATTTCGCCGGCTGCGGAAGAAGTGAAGGTGCCTGGGAAAACATTACGCTTTCCGGACAGACCGATGATGTTGGGTGCCTGGTTCACTGGTGCAGACGAAGTGGTTACAGGAAAATCATCCTCACCGGCAGAAGCTTTGGCGGCAGCACAATAATAAATTATGCAGCAACAGATCCCGAAATTAGTGCAGTTTGTACCTGGTCAGCCCCAGCCAGGCCTTCCTTACTTTTTGAAAAGTATCTGCAGGAAAATTTAACTGGACCGGCTGAAGATGTAATAACTATAGAAGGCGAAGAAATGCTTCATTTAAAAAAAGGGTTCTTCTATGATCTCAGGCAGCATAACCTGCTGGAATGTGCAGCATCCCTGGCTCCAATCAAATTCCTGGTCATACATGGCTCTGGCGATGAATCAGTTCCACTTAAAGAAGCCATTCTCCTTTTCGAGGCAGCCAGGGAACCTAAAAAAATGGAAATTATTAATAATGCGGATCACCGCTTCACTGATCATATCAAGCAGGTGTGGGATGTTTTTTTTAAATGGCTTCAATCGCTGTGATGATAAAAATTTAAGAGAGGTATTCAACCGCTCTTAATGTTAAAATAAATTATAAGTTATCAAATAAAGGGGAATCTGATTCTTGAATCGTGAGCTTTTAGAAAAACATATTCAGGCAGAAAAGATAGGAGAAGGCAGGCAGTATATGATTGTTACTCTGGGCTGCCAGATGAACGAGCATGATTCAGAGGTTATGTCTGCGATCCTTGAAAATATAGGTTTTTGTACGGCACCAACTGTCGAAGAGGCTGACCTGATTATTATTAATACCTGCGCCGTTCGTAAAAAGCCTGAAGATAAAGTTGCTTCATTATTAGGTAAATATGCTGCTCTAAAACAATTTAACAGGGACCTGGTTATTGCAGTGGGTGGGTGCATGTCCCAGCAGGAGGATGCCGCAAAATACATCAGGGAACGCTTCCATCATGTAGATCTTATTTTTGGTACACACGCCCTTCCACGCCTTCCCCGCCTCATAGAAAAAGCCTTTGAAAAAAAGGATACCATCATTGATATAGATGAAGATTACGCCGACAGGGAAGGACTGCAGGCTGCACATACCAGCCCTTTTAAAGCATGGCTGCCCATTATTTACGGCTGTAGCAATTTCTGTTCATACTGTGTTGTCCCTTTTGTTCGAGGGCGTGAACGCAGCAGATCAATGAAAGAAATTCTCGCTGAAGCGAAACAACTTGCTCTCAGAGGGTACCTTGAGCTGACCTTATTGGGGCAGAACGTCAATTCATATGGCCTCGATTTGGTCGAACACTTCGATTTTTCCGATTTACTTGCAGAGTTAAACCAGATAGATGGACTGGAACGGATCCGTTTTATGACTTCTCATCCAAAAGATTTATCAACTAAATTGATCGAAATGGTAAGATATGGCAATAAGGTTTGCGAACACTTTCACCTTCCGGTGCAATCAGGCAGCAATCGCATCCTAAAAATAATGAACCGGTATTATACGCGCGAATACTACCTGGATCTGATTAAAAGAATCAGGGAAGCTATACCGGGAGTTTCAATAACCTCGGATATAATTGTCGGTTTCCCGGGGGAGGAAGAAGATGATTTCCTGGAAACGCTAAGCCTTGTGGAAGAGGCACGCTTTGATAACGCTTTTTCTTTTCTTTTTTCACCGCGTAAAAATACTGCGGCAGCAGAATTAAAAGATCAAATTATCCATCAGGAAAAGGAGAAACGCTTGCAGAGTTTGAACGAAGTCCAACACCGAATCAGTAAAGAAGTTAACAGCTTTTTAGCCAGCCAGATTGTTGAAGTCCTGGTAGAAGGGCCCAGTAAAAGCGATCCGGGAGTCCAAACGGGGCGTACCCGGACAAATAAACTGGTTCATTTTGCGGCGCCTGCCGATCTCACCGGAAAACTTGTGGATTTAAAAATAACCGGGGTGCGTACCTGGAACCTCGTTGGAGAACCTATTAATTGTATTAACGGGTGACCGTTATTCGATTACCGCCCTTTGAGCAATTTTAAACAATCGGTGGAAGTAAAATATTTCAGGAACAAAGGAGGGTTACCTTGAGCCGAAACAGTCCGATGATGGAGCAGTACAAAGCCGTCAAAGCACAGCATCCGGACAAACTACTCATGTTCCAGGTTGGTGATTTTTACGAATTATTTTTCGAAGATGCTGAACTTGCTGCAAGGGAATTAGAAATCGCCCTTACTTCACGGGATGGTGGCTTCGAAAATCGAATTCCCCTGGCCGGTGTACCTATACATGCGGCTGAAACCTATTTAAACAGGCTGCTCGGTAAGGGCCATAAAGTAGTTATCTGCGACCAGGTTGAGGATGCCGCACAGGCGAAAGGGCTTGTACGCCGTGAAATAACGAGGATACTGACTCCCGGGACAATTACCGATCCGGAAATGCTTGAAGAAAGCCGTAATAATTATCTTACCGTAGTCATCAGCAGGCACAATAGTTATTACGGCCTGGCTGCAGTCGATATTTCAACCGGCGATTTTCAAATAACCGAACATAATGAAGAATCAGCATGGGCAGCAATCGCTGATGAGCTGCGCAGAATGCAGCCTTCGGAGATCCTGTGTGGTTCACGTGAAATAGAACAATTATGCAGGAAAGAGATTTCCGTTAATAACAGCAGATTGATTGAGCTGCTACCAGGTATTCCTGACATGGAAGAAACAAAAAGCATGATTACCGGTCAATGGAAAGATGATACCTGGGATAAATTAAATCTGGATAGCTATCCCCTGGCCGCAGCTTCTGCAGCTGCTGCCTTAATTTATTTGCAACTCCTCCAGCAGCTGCCTTCGGACGGTAAACATTTTCACAGGTTGGATCTGTATTTCAGCAATAGAAGCATGATTATAGACAGTGTCACCAGCAGAAACCTCGAGTTAACCCAATCTTTACGCGAAAAGAGCAAACAGGGCAGTCTTCTGGGCCTGCTTGATTGCTGTATGACTGGTATGGGGAGACGGCTGCTCAGACGCTGGATAGAACAGCCTCTTTTAGGAAAAGATAAGATAGAAAAGAGGCTGGATGCTGTCGAAGAATTTATCCACAAACCGCTCCAAAGAAGAGAACTGCGTAAAAAACTGCAGGACATTTTTGACCTGGAACGGTTTTGCAGCAGACTGTCTTATCAGCGTGTCAATGCCCGTGACCTGGTAGCGTTAAAATCAACCTTACGCCAACTCGTTCCATTAAAAAAAATATTAGCTGCTCTTGAATCCGAATTACTCAGGGATATAAACCACAGGCTACCTGCTTTTGATGACTTGATAACATTGATTGAAGAGGCCATGGTTGATGATCCGCCACTTTCCCTGAGAGAGGGAGGGCTATTTAAGGAAGGTTTTAACGATCAAGTCGACGCCCTTAAAAAAATATCCCGCGAGGGAAACGACATGCTGCTTGATTTTGAAAAAAAAGAACGATCTCGTACCGGCATAAAATCTATGCGTGTCGGCTATAATCGTAATTTCGGTTACTATATCGAGGTAACCCGATCAAATCTTGGACTTGTTCCGCCTGAATACCACCGCAAACAAACCCTTGTCAACGCTGAGCGCTTCACCACCGAAGAACTTCAAAATATGGAAGAACAAATTACAGGAGCACATAATAGACTGACCGGTTTGGAGTACAGCTTATTTGAAGAGCTGCGCAGTGCTGTCAGCACTTATACCGGCAGTTTATTATCTGCTGCTTTTGAGTTGGCCTGTGTTGACTGCATTCAGAGCCTGGCTGAGTCAGCTGAAATAAATGATTACTGCCGGCCGCATTTCAAGGAAGGAAATAAGCTGATAATCAAACAGGCACGCCATCCTGTAGTTGAACAGCTTGCTTTTGAACGATTTGTCCCCAATGATATTCTCATGGATAAAAATCATTATCTGCTGGTCATTACCGGACCTAATATGGCCGGAAAGAGTACCTATATTCGCAGCGCCGCTCTGACGGCGGTTATGGCCCAAATGGGCAGTTTCGTTCCCGCACAAAGGGCCGATTTACCAATTGTAGATCGCCTGTTCGCCCGTGTTGGAGCCAGCGATGATCTCAGCAGGGGACAGAGTACTTTCATGGTGGAAATGCAGGAAACCGCAACAATCCTAAAAGAAGCAACTCCGGATAGCCTGATTATATTAGATGAAATTGGCAGGGGAACCAGCACCTATGATGGAATGAGCATTGCCCGCAGTGTTCTCGAATATATCAGCGGTAAAATAAAAGCAAAAACCCTGTTTTCAACTCATTACCATGAACTAACCAACCTGGAAGGAGAACTGCCCGGAATCAAAAATTACACTATGGCCGTTAAAGAAAAGGGGAAAGAAGTCATTTTTTTACGACAGATCATTCCGGGCCGTGCTGATAAAAGTTACGGAATAAACGTTGCCCGCCTGGCCGGAGTACCTCTCGAAGTTCTGATCAGGGCCGAAACAATACTGACTGAACTTGAACTTGCAGCGTCAAGCGCGGCAGAACAACAGTTAAGTCTTCTTCCAATGGTTACCGGCCCTGATTACGAGCACCTGCTCATGATGGAGGCTATAGAAAAGTTAAAAGAGCTTGACTTAAATCAAATCACTCCGCTTGATGCGATGCATCATCTTTTCGAGCTTCAGCATAAGCTTATAAGTATAAATGAAAATCCTGAAGAAGAGGTTTGATCTGTTAAAATGGGAATAAGGGAACTTGATAAAAAAACTGCAGAACAAATTGCTGCCGGTGAGGTTATCGAAAATCCGGCATCGGTAGTCAAAGAACTGGTCGAAAATGCTTTGGATGCCGGCGCCACCAAAATCGGGGTCGAAATTGAAAATGGCGGCAAAAGCTATATTGCGGTCACTGATAACGGAATCGGCATCAAAGCAGGAGAGATCCCATTAGCATTTAAACGTTTTGCAACAAGCAAACTTGAAGTGCTGGATGATTTAAAAGATCTTTCCAGCCTGGGTTTTCGTGGTGAAGCCTTACCCAGTATTGCTGCCGTAGCCAGGGTTAAAATGACTACCAGAACGGAAAGTGCATTTTCCGGAGTTCAGATTACTCTTGCCGGAGGAGATATCATAAAACAGGAGGAAGCAGGCGCGCCACACGGGACACGGGTTGAGGTTACCGACTTGTTTTATAATACACCTGGACGTTTAAAGTTTCTAAGGTCAGGTTCTGTTGAATCGGCGAGAATCAGCACTCTTTTGTCGGAAATGGCTTTAGCCCGACCCGGGACAGCTTTCAGCCTTAAAAGCGCAAAAAGAAGTCTGTTCAGTTCATCGGGAGACGGAGTTTTACTGCATGTTATCGCTTCACTGTATGGCAACGACACTGCCGAAGCAATGATAGAAATAGGCCGCAGAGATAAAGATTCAGGTTCCAGTTTAACCGGTTATACTTCAGCACCATACCTGACTAAATCATCCCGCCGCTGGATTACTCTTGTTGTAAACGGACGCTTGATCAAAAATCCAATGATGATATATTCACTGGAAAGAGCATACGGCGATCTTTTAACGAAACAGCGCCATCCTCTGTCCATTTTATTCCTGGAGATATCACCCGGATTAATCGATGTCAATGTTCATCCGGCCAAGGTTGAGATACGCTTCCAGGAACCGGAAAGTATAAAAAAATTGATCTACCGTTCAGTCAAGATTGCCCTGCAGGATACCCGCAAGCTTCCTGATTGGCCGGAAAAAAATTTAATAAGCGATCATCCTTCCAAGAAACCTGATCCCCGGGCAGAGAGCCGATTATTTAATCAAGCTGCAGATTTCAAAGCGGTGTCAATGCAATATGAAAAAGACAATATAAGTCCCGGCCTTGAAGCAAAAGAAACCGAATTAGATTCAGAGACTGAACATGCTCCTGAAACCTGCCGGTTAATCGGTCAATATCTGAAAAGCTATCTTGTCGCCCAGAAAGGTGAAAATTTACTGCTTATTGATCAGCATGCCGCTCATGAAAGAATTACTTATCATCAACTGCAAAAAATGGATAGTGGATCCGGACAGGAAGAGAAATCCCAGCTGGTTATGCCGGTAACTTTGAATTTTCCCGCTATATGGCGAAATAAGATACCTAAATTACTCCCCATTATAAATACTCTTGGTTTTGATCTTGAACCGCTCGGTGAGGATAGCTATGTTCTCCGTTCGGTACCCTTTATGATCAGTGAAAATGCAAGCAGTTCCCAGCTTTATGATTTATTTGAGGAACTTATAACAGCCGATTACAGATCTGAGAGTGAATACAGGGAAACAATTCTGAAAACTATAGCCTGCCACCGGTCGATTAAGGCAAAGCAGCCGTTGACGAGAGATGAAATGGAGGCATTGTTGAGGAAGTGGGAAAAAACTCCCCACGCTCAGTACTGCCCACACGGCAGGCCTACGGTAATAAGCTTCAACAGAAACCAGTTAGATAGAAGTTTTCATCGCAAGGGGAATTGATTATTGTGAAAGCAGAACGGAAAAATGATAGAATACCACTGTTAATCCTGGTCGGCCCAACAGCAGTGGGAAAATCGGCTCTTGCTCTGAAAATAGCAATGAAATTACATACCCATATTATCAGCGCTGACTCTGCACAGGTATACAAAAAACTTAATATTGGGACGGCAAAGCCTTCTCCAGCAGATCAGAAGCTTGTAAAGCATCACCTTATTGATCTTGTTGAACCCGATCAAGGCTACAGTGTGGCCGACTACCAGAAGGATGCCTTTAAGATCATTAAAAAGCTTAGACTGGAAGGGAAACTGCCATTCATTGTGGGCGGAACCGGGCTTTATATCAAGGCGGTTACAGATCGTTTTGCCTTTGGGGAAAAGGGAGCAGACAGCGATTTGCGAGTCACTCTTGAACAGGAGGCTTCAACGGATGGCCTGGATAAGCTTTATAAAAGGCTTCAGTCTGTTGACCCTTATGCGGCTTCCAGAATCCATCCAAACGACCGTCGGAGAATTATCAGGGCTCTTGAGGTTTATACCCTGGAAGGCAAACCGATTTCTGAACAGGTTTTCCGGACCGGGCTTCGGGAATCCCCTTTTGAAAAAAGGATTTACGGGTTAAATATAATCAGGGAAACCCTTTATAACAATATAGAGAGAAGAGTTGATCTTATGATGGAACAGGGTTTTCTGGAGGAAGTGAGCGGCCTTTATGAAATAGGATATGATGAAGGTGATCCGGGAATGCAGATTCTTGGTTACAGTCAGCTTCTGGCGCATATCAAAGGGGAAATTAACCGGGAAGAAACTCTGATTGAAATTAAGAAACAGACCAGAAATCTGGCCAAACGCCAGCTTACATGGTTTCGCCGGGAAGAGGGTATTCAATGGGTAGATTTAAACGATCATTCATCCTTTAACAGAATTGCAGAAAATATTTGCAGAGAAGTGAAGGATATGCTGCTTTAGCGGTCGAATAATAACTCCTATAAGTAACAGAAATGAAGGGAGCCAGATATATGAAAGGCACGATCAATTTACAGGACACTTTTCTTAACCAGGCTCGCAAAGAAAATATGTTGACAACAGTTTTTCTGGTCAACGGGTATCAGATTAAAGGAGTCGTTCGCAGTTTCGATAATTTTACTCTGCTACTTGAAGTAGAAGGCAAACAACAGCTTGTTTACAAGCATGCTGTGTCAACAATTATTCCGGTCCGTAATATTAATCTGAGAGCAATTGAAGGAGAACCTGCAGGTGACGAAAGTTCTGAGACTGAAATAGTAAAAGAAACGGAAACAGAATAGAATTAACGATAAATTCTTACCACAAAGAAGACACTATCATCCAAGTGTCTTCTTTGTGCTACGGACTATATTTCAGAAGAGGGATTATATTGCAGAAAACCAAGGAAAAAGCGATCCTGGTCGGACTCAACACCGGTAAAAATAATGAAGATATCGATCGTTCCATGGTGGAGCTTGCACTGCTGGCAGATACTGCTGGGGCGACAGTGCTCGATCAGGTAATCCAGAACAGGGACGCCCCTGACAGAGCATATTACATCGGAAAAGGCAAAGCTGAAGAGCTTGCCGCTTTCAGCAAGCTGCGTGAAGTCGATATGGTTATCTTTAATGATGAACTTTCTCCCTCACAAATTCGCAATCTTGACAGAAAATTAGATACGAAGGTTATTGATCGCACCGCTTTAATTCTTGATATATTCGCCCGCCGAGCCCTTTCAAGGGAAGGTAAACTTCAGGTAGAATTGGCTCAAATGCATTACATGCTTCCCCGGCTAATCGGCCTTGGCGATCAACTTTCCCGTTTAGGTGGTGGTATCGGAACAAGGGGCCCCGGTGAAACACAGCTTGAAGTTGACAGAAGAGTGATCAGGCGCAGGATAAGCGAACTTAAAAGAGAGATCCTAGCCTTGAGGAAACACCGCGCCCTGCACAGACAGCGCCGTAAACGTAACCGCTTCCATATAATCAGCCTGGTGGGCTATACAAATGCGGGAAAATCCACCCTGCTCAATGTTCTGACCGATTCTGATCTTTACACGGAAGATAAATTGTTTGCCACTCTTGATCCGATGGTAAGACGTGGAATGATCAATGGAGGTATGGAGGTTTTATTCAGTGATACTGTCGGCTTTATCGAAAAGCTGCCGCAGCAGCTGATTACAGCCTTCCGGGCCACTCTTGAAGAAATTGCATCCGCCGATATCCTGCTCCATGTTGTCGACATCAGTCACCCGGATTATTTAAACCAGGTTAAAGTTGTCCGGGATCACCTGGCCGGAATAGATTCACAGTATTTCCAGCGCGAAATAATTGTTTTTAACAAGACCGATCTTATTGATGTGGAAGCAGAGAAATTGTACCTGGCCCGCGAATTTCCGGGAGCGCTTTACATATCAGCACTGCAAAAGGAAGGTTTAAATAATTTAAAAGAAAAAATCGCCACTTATATCAGAAAACAGCGGCGACAGATAAAACTTTATTTGCCCTACAGTGAAGGAAAACTATATGCTGAATTACAGGAAAGAGGGGATGTTCGAGACGTTAAATCCAAACAAGACTATCTTGAGATAACTGTAACTGTTGATCCTGAACTGGAAGAAAAATTAAGTAAATATAAAGTACCGATTATTTAAAATAAGGAACCTATTATTAAATTAATAATTACGTTTTACATTATTTTACGAAAGAGGCCAATTACTTTGCCCAGGATTTCAACCTGTCTGACAACGATCGGCTCATAAGCGTCGTTTTCCGGCTGAAGGCGATAGGCCTCTTTTTCACGGAAAAAGCGTTTTACCGTTGCTTCGTCATCGAGTAAGGCAACTGCTATTTCACCATTTTCAACGGAACTCTGCTGTCTTATAATTACAAAATCCCCATCATTGATGCCCGCTCCAATCATGCTGTCCCCGGAAACTTTTAAAACAAAGCAGCCTTCTCCGGTAGAGAGATGTTCCGGAACAGGGAAAAAACCTTCTTTATGTTCATCTGCGAGTATTGGTTTTCCTGCGGTGATTTTTCCAACAAGCGGAGCGAAAGAACACTTCAGTTCTGTTGTACCATCAGTGCTTCTTAGAATTTTAATTGCCCTGGGTTTGGTTGCCATTCTTGATATATAACCTTTGTCTTCAAGAATATCGAGATAACCATGAACAGTTGCTGTAGAACTAATATTGAGGGCTTTACAAATTTCCCTTACAGATGGCGGGTAATTCCATCTTGCAACCTCCTGTTCGATGTATCGCAGCACCCGTTTTTGCTTGTCGGTTAGCGGCTCCAAATAATCACCCCATTAAATATTTGTCAATAATTATAACATAATCATAATATTAAGGCAAACCTTTGTTTGCTCAAAATCCAAGGAATTTTCACAAAAAACTATCTATCGCCATTCATTCTAAGCAATTTATTCAATCCATTAAGATAAGCTTTCACGCTGGCTTCAATAATATCAGTACTGGTGCCACGCCCGGTAATTGTTCGATCCTGATAGGACATCTCGACCTGCACCTCACCCAGAGCATCCCGCCCCTGGGTAACAGCATTTAAATGATAGTTTTCAAGCCCTATGCTTAAACCTGTTATTTTGTTTATGGCATTGTAAGCAGCATCAATAGGGCCTGCGCCAACTGCAACCTCTTCTATAGTACTGTCATCTTCTTTTTTCAAGCGTATTATTGCTGCCGGGATACTCCTGCTGCCACTGACCGTTTGAAGGTAATCCAACCTGTAACGCGGTTCAGCGAATGAAAGGTGATCAAGAACCAGGGCTTCGAGGTCTTCGGGGTATATTTCTTTCTTTTTATCGGCCAGGTTGACAAAATGGCCGTACACGGTTTCCAGCTGCTCATCATTTAATGAAAAGTTAAGTTTATTGAGTTGATCGAGGACAGCATGCCGACCGGAACGGGCAGTAAGGCACATTTGGGCCGCTTTGCCGCCAATAAGATTTGCATCGATAATCTCGTAAGTTTCCTTATTTTTTAAGATCCCGTCCTGATGTATGCCCGATGAATGGGCAAAAGCATTGGTGCCTACCACAGCCTTATTGACCGGGACGGAAATACCGGTCAACTTACTCACCAGGTGGCTGGTACGGTATATTTCTGAAAAATTAAGATCAGTATAATACGGGAAGTGATTTTGCCTGATCCGAAGAGCCACAGCAATCTCTTCGAGTGCCGCATTTCCGGCCCGTTCACCGATGCCGTTAATATTGCACTCAATCTGACGCGCACCATTTTTTATTGCTTCAAGGGAATTTGCCACTGCCATACCGAGATCGTCATGGCAGTGAACGCTGAGAATTACCTTGTCCATCCCGGGAACATTATCTCTTAGACGCCTGATCAGTGCTCCAAATTCTTCTGGAACCGCATAACCAACCGTATCGGGAATATTGATTGTTGTAGCACCAGCTTTAATAACAGCCTCGAGCAGTTCATAAAGATATTCTTCTCTGGCTCTTGTAGCATCCTCAGGTGAGTACTCGACGTCATCAGTAAAGCGGCAGGCATATTTAACAGCTTCAACCCCCTGTTCCAGGAGCAATGCCGGATCTTTCTGCAATTTATGCTGCATGTGAATATCTGAAGCGCCCAGAAATACATGCAGACGGGGTCTTTCTGCTTCGCATATTGCTTCCCAGGCTTCATCGATATCCCCTTTGACAGCCCTGGCCAGGCCACAGATGACGGGCCCTTTAACCAGCCTGGCAATCTCTTTTACAGCCTTTTTTTCACCGGGCGAAGATACCGGGAAACCGGCTTCAATGATATCGACTCCGAGCCTTGCAAGCTGTCGGGCCACCTCCAGTTTTTCACCGTGATTGAGGCGGGCGCCCGGAGTTTGTTCACCATCACGCAGAGTGCTGTCAAAGAGGTAAATTTTTTCTGCTCCATTGGCATCAGACATTTTTATCACTCCAATCTTTCTTTTACATTAAACAGTTATATTAAAAAAATAAAAATCGGGAGTGGGGGAGAGCAATAAAAAAACCTTCGCCTAAGAGACGAAAGTTATTCCGTGGTACCACTCTTCTTGGCGGCATAAAATCTACCACCCACTCCATATGATAACGGAAGATTCCGGCCAAGCCTATTTTCGATCACTTTGGATCAATTTCAGTTGGCGGCTGGCAGAGGAGTTCACAGGCTTATTCATGCCGCTTTTTCACCAGTTTGCGGCTCTCTGTTAATGGTTCGGCCTGCTAATAGTTCTGATCATTGCCTTTATATAATAGATTAAACTTTCCTGTTAGATTACCTAATATACCTTGCCTTGTCAAGTATATTTCTAGATTATTTGAGATT
>JBNJHN010000061.1:0-11911 GCA_051748565.1 Bacillota bacterium
TGGCATCCTGGTCTGTCCGTAAAGGCTGTAGACGGGGATGCCCAGTTCTGCGTGGAGGTAGGATTCCACGTATTCTCCTGCCCCGGCCAGGCCGTCTATGCCGTGTTCCGGGCCGTAGAGCGCTGCCAGGTCAATGTCTTCTGCTTCATGCAGGATGTCAATGGTGCTTTCCCCTTTGCTGTTTACTCCGCTCTGGTTTGTGACCAGGCCCACCTTTTTACCCCGCACCAGGTCTCGTTCTTTCTCCAGCAAAACTTCACTGCCCAGTTTAAATTCTGCTCTAAAATTATCAATTAATCCCAAGGCATATTGCATCATCCTGACCACATCTTTAACATTGATCTCTCCATCACCGGTAACGTCGGCTGCAGTTATCTGTTTATCTGTCAGAGTACGTAATTTCAGCACATACTGCATCGCCATAACAACATCCCTGACATCAACCAGGCCGTCTCCATTAAGGTCACCATAAGTTACCTCCGGCGCTGCCGTAAATCCGGCAGGCAGGGCGGTGTAAAATATAATTACGATAAGCAGCGCTGCCGTAAATCCGGTTGTGATATTGACTTTATTTCTCATTTGCCGCATTTTAAATCCTCTTCTCGCAATCCAGTTCAATTGCAAAAGATATTTTATACCCTGTGATTGGAGCTAATTTTTATATTTGGTGCTATAACCAAAGATCTTTTCATTGTTTAAGCTATTATACTCCCATCGGGGCCTGTTAGAAAAGATTAAATAATAACAGGCCTGGCGGAGAAAAATTTTGAGCCATAAATGAAAGTTTGCCGGTAATAGCTTTTGAAGTTATACTGAAAAGTAGCTTGGAAGTTCAGACCGGGAGGAGGCATATCATGTCAAATAAACTTTGTGTTATCGCCGGTGTCGGCAGCGGTATGGGTCAGGCTATTGCGCGTGCCTTTGCGCATGCCGGGTATGACCTGGCCCTTATTTCTCGTGAACCCGCAAATATGGAGCCGTACAAAAAGCAGGTCGAAGAAATCGGTCAACGGGCCACACTGCACCGGGCTGATGTTACCGACAGCAATTTGATGAAGGCTGCGTTTGACGAGATCATGACAGAATCAGGAGTCCCCGCTGTAGTGGTCTATAACGTGGCAACCATGACCGTGGAAAAACCCAGCGAACTGACCGAAAAGGTTATTTTGGAGACACTGCCACTGAATTTTTTCGGAGCGCTGCATACAACTGCGGCGATATTGCCCGCAATGCGCGAGCGTGGATCAGGGGTCCTGCTTTATACCTGTGGTGGCTTTGCAATCGAGCCCTCGGTCGAACGCGTGGCTCATTCCGTGGGTAAGGCTGCTCTGCGCAACTGGGTCTATGCCCTTCATAAAGAGCTAACCCCCGAGGACATTCTCGCTGCCACGGTTACAATTACCCGTCCGATCGAGCCAGGCACAACTTACGACCCCGATTTTATCGCTTCCTTGTATTTGAAGCTGGCAGGCCAGCAGCCGCCGGACTGGGAGTGGGAGATTATCCATAAGGAGCTGTAATCCTTTCTGCAGCTTTGAACCGGGGCCCGGATAATATTATTAATAATCCGCCCGGGCAAAAATAGTTTCATTGCCTTCCGATATTTGATATAATTAAGATAGATTTAGTATGTTTTTTGCTGCACAAATGATCAGGCCGAAAGGGTGAACAACATGAGTGAGTTAAAATGTGTTTCATGCGGTCATACCGAAGAAACAAGCAACAAGTGGTTGAAGTGCCCGGAGTGTGGAGCTGCAATTTGCCGCCGATGCGGCAACCAGATGAAAAAAGAGCAGCAGAAAATTGAAACCCTTCGCAGTGGCAGTTTAGACGACAGGTTAAGGGTAACCTGCCCTAACTGCAGATATGACATGTATTCTTTATAATTTGCTCTCTTTATAACTTGACGAATCATTTGATAAGTAATGCTATATTATTTAGCATTACTTTTTATTGGGCTTAATTATGAAAAGATAGATTACTCTAACCAGAAAGGCCAGTTTGTCATCCCGGTAGTAGTGATGGTAAAATTAGATCTAAAGTATGGATAAAAAATTTAAGTTTCTCCATGTAAGCCATGATCCAATGAATTTTTAAATAGAAAGTTAACGGTGAAAATGTTACAATACTGACAATAGTTTTCGCTGGTCGCATAAAAATGAAATATAAAATTGCCTTCGGAAAGGATGTGAAAAGAGAACTTTTGCTATATAGCCTCAAATTTTTCAAGATCAACAAATAAGAGAAGGGGGATTTTTATGTTTAGTCTATTGAAGAGTAACAACCGTACTTTGCTTCTGGCCATCCTTGCCGGATTACTGATATTTGCCATAACCGGCTGCAATGGCGAAGATGCAGCCCCGGTTGACACAGATCCGGTAGAAGAGGCTCTTGCTGATACAATTTACATGCTTAACTGGAGTGATTATGTCAACCCTGATGCAGTAGCCAGCTTTGAGGAAGAATATGGCGTTAATGTAGAGATCGACTTTTACGCCAACATGGACGAGCTTCTGGCTAAGCTCCAGGCCAACCCAGGAGTCTATGACTTAATGGTCACCTCGGATTATATGCTTGAAGTAATGATCGAACTCGATATGCTTGACGAGTTGGATTACAGCAACATCCCTAATATCGAAAATGTGATTCCCTATTTCAGAGATACCGCCATCGACCCCGGCGGAAAATATTCAGTAATATACGCATTTGGAACCACCGGACTGGCCTACAATACAAAATATGTGGAGGCTGCCGATTCGTGGGCCGTGCTATGGGATCCTCAATACCAGGGCCGCGTTTCGATTATGGATGATGCCCGGGAAGGGTTAGCCCCGATTTTACAGTACCTGGGTTACTCAATCAACACTACCGATGAAGCAGAATTATTGGAAGCCAGGGATGCCGCAATCGAGCTTAAAGATAACTTGCTCGACTTTATCATCGTTGGGATGGAAGAGATGCTTGCCGCTGAAGAGGTTTGGCTGATGCAAACCTGGAGCGGGCGGGCCCTCAGAGCACAGGCAGAAAACCCGGCCATCGAATACGTAATCCCCGCAGAAGGTGGAAGTGTATGGATGGAATACCTGAATGTACCGAAGGATGCCCCTAACAAATATACCGCTGAGCTGTTCATCAATTACCTGCTTGATGCCGAGGTTAACCTGGAAAACGCCCTCTATATCCAGTACGGTACAGGCAACCAGGCTGCACTGGACATTGCAGATCCCGATTATCGTGACAACACGATTATCAACCCGACGATTGAAGAGCTGGAAAGCCTGGAACCGTTGACTGACGTAGGCGCTGCAACAGAGCTTTACGACCGGATCTGGACGGAAATTCTTGCAGCAAGATAAGAGAATTTTAAAGACTTAACAGGATCGGGTGATCAGCTTGGAAAAACAGGCAATGGTTGAACTTGTTGATGTAGCAAAAAGTTTCGGTGACGTAGATGCAGTTAAAGGGATCTCATTGGAGATTTTTCACGGCGAATTTATTACTTTACTGGGCCCCAGCGGCTGTGGCAAAACTACTACGCTGAGGATGATCGGCGGTTTTGAAGAACCCGACCGCGGCGACGTACTGATCGAAGGCCTTTCGGTAAAGGGTAAAAAGCCTTTTCAGCGGGATGTCAATACTGTTTTTCAAAGCTACGCTCTTTTTCCGCACATGAATGTTTTCAACAATGTTGCATTCGGCATGAAGATGAAAAATGTGAAGGAAAAAGAATTCCGCCCGAGAATAGAAGAAGCACTCAGCATGGTTAAGATGGATCAATACGCCGACCGTCTGCCAAAACAGCTGAGCGGGGGCGAACAGCAGCGTATAGCAGTGGCCCGGGCGATTGTCAACAATCCCCGGGTCCTGCTGCTCGACGAGCCGCTGGGTGCCCTTGACCTAAAACTACGCAAGCAAATGCAGGTTGAACTGAAACACCTTCAGAAAAAGTTGAACATGACTTTCATCTACGTAACCCATGACCAGGAGGAAGCGCTGGTTATGTCAGACCGTGTTGTAGTAATGAATAATGGACTGGTCGAACAGGTGGACACCCCTACAGAAGTTTACCGTTACCCGAAAAGCAGGTTTGTGGCTGATTTTATCGGAGACACAAATCTGCTACAGTGTACCGTGCGAAGCATCAAAGACGAACTTCTTATACTGGACTACCAGGGAACCTCATTTAAATCTCTGGCCCGCCTTGAAGGCATCGCTGCAACAGGTGACAAAGGCTATCTTTCAATCCGCCCTGAGGAAATCAGCATCAGCGAACAGGAACCGCAAACCCTGCAAACTGCCAAAGAACCTTTAAGCATAAACTCTGAAATAAATGTTTTGCCGGCAGTGGTAGAAGAGATTATTTTTGTCGGTTCCAACGCAAAGCTAATCGCCCGAACAAAAACGTCTACAGGGTTTAGAATCACAGCGCATACTTCACTGGCCTCCGGAAATTACCTGTTGAACAGGGACGTTTTCCTTTCCTGGGAACCCGGGCAGTCGGTATTTGTCACGGAGTGATCTGAATTAATGCAGAAAGAAAAACCTGCCTTGAGCAAACAAAGCCCGAAAGCTGCTCGTTTTGACTGGGGCAGGCTTTTTTTGGGTATTCCAACTTTTTTCTGGTTTATATGCCTGATTATCATTCCCCTGATCATGACCCTGATCCTTAGTTTTGCTTCGCGTGACGCTTACGGCCGAATAATATATGAATGGTCATTTGATAATTACATCCGCTTTTTAGATCCTCTTTACCTGCAAATCTTATGGCGCTCATTTTACCTGGGCTTTTTTACAGTAGTAATCTGCATTTTAATCGGCTATCCCCTGGCATATTTTATTGCCCGCAGCCCGAAAAACATGAAACCCATCTATTTGATGCTGGTAATTGCTCCATTCTGGATCAACCTGCTGATTAGGGCCTATGGATGGATGATTTTGCTGCGCTATGAAGGAATCATCAACCTGTTCCTGCGCAGGATCGACTTGATCGAAGAACCGCTTCAGTTGATGTACAATGACGGAGCAGTACTGGTTGGGCTGGTCTATGTATTTTTGCAGTTCATGGTCCTGCCTCTTTTTGCCACGATAGACAAGATGGACTGGACCCTGCTCGAATCTGCCCAGGATCTGGGAGCAAAACCTTTTCGCACCTTCAGACACATTACCTTGCCCCTGACCATGCCGGGAATTATCGGCGGATCAATCCTGACCTTTGTTCCTGCTTTTGGCAGCTTTATCATTCCCCGCATCCTTGGCGGTTCACGTTCAATCATGATCGGTAATATTATTGAAACCCAGATCAAGGTGGCCCGCAACTGGCCTTTTGCAGCATCATCAGCGGTTATTTTAATTTCAGCCGCTTTTTTGGGAATGCTGATTTATATCAAATTCAGCGGTAGAACCCTGATGGGGGGCGATTAAAATTACAGGTAAGCCGGGCTGGCTTTTTAAACTTTATATCCTGCTTATCTTTGCCTTTCTATACCTTCCTGTCGTGGTTTTAGTTGTCTTTTCTTTTAATGAATCACCAATAATCGGGGTTTGGAGCGGGTTTAGTCTGCAATGGTACGAGTCGCTGATCGGTAACCGGGCCGTTGTGTCAGCGGCGAAAAACAGCATGATTGTAAGTTTTTCAGCAACGATTGCCGCCACCTTTATCGGCACAACTACAGCACTCTTGATGGAGAGAAAAGGATGGTTCAGAGGAAAAAAAGTAATCGACCCGATGCTGTACATGCCCCTAATGATCCCCGAAGTGGTTTTTGCAATCTCACTTTTAACTGTGTTTACATTGGTCGGTATCAGGCTGAGCTTTGTTACCCTGATCCTTGGCCATATCGCCTTTATCAGCGCTTTTGTAATCGTAACGATCAGGGTTCGCCTGGCCGGAACCGACCGGTCTCTGGAAGAGGCGGCAATGGATCTTGGCGCCAACGAGTGGAAATCTTTTTGGTATGTTACTTTCCCGATACTTTTACCCGGAATAATCGGCGGGGCACTGCTCGGTTTCGCCATTTCCCTTGAAGACTTCGTGATCACCTTTTTTACAGCAGGGCCAGGGTCATCAACTCTCCCATTGTGGATCTGGGGCACACTCAGAAAAGGTATTTCACCTGATATTAATGCCCTTTCCACGATCATGGTCCTGGTCAGCCTCAGTGTAGTTATGGTTGCCCAGCTGATAAATCGCAAAAAGATTTAAGTATCCTTCTCCTATAATTGAACCCTCAAAGGATTTGCATCCGGGAAAATATGCTGCCGGTTTTCAGAAGCCGGTCACATCTTATCGATGAAGGGGCGGTTAAAATGCAGGAAGAGAAAAAACTGCGCAAGGAAATTAGTTTTATCGGTCTCCTGGCCATGTCTGTCGGTGGCAATATTGGTGGTGCACTTTTCTCGCTTACCAATATCGCCGGCTCCCTTGCCGGCCCGGCCCTTCCCCTGGCAATGCTTATTTCGGCCTTTCCGGTTTTGCTGGCAGTAATTCCTATAAGCGTGCTTTCATCGGCCTGGCCGACAACCAGCGGTACGTATCGCTATGCCCAGCTTTTTAATCCAAAACTTGCTTTCATTATAATGCTTTCGCTGGCAGCCTGTGCCGCTATCGGGGGCCAACCCCTCTTCGCCCTGACATTCGGTCTCTTCCTTGGTGAAATTATTCCTGTATCTCCCGTGCTGGCCGGCGTACTTTTATTGATCACTTTTTACCTGATCAACCTATTAGGTATCAAGCTGACTGTGCGGATCCAAATCGTGCTATTTTTTGTGCTGGTTATGTCTCTGCTCATGTATGTTGCATTAGGCACAACCAGCATATCGACCGGTAATTTTAGCGGCTTTTTTGCCACCGGCATTGGCGGCCTGATCGCTGCAGCGGGGATTTTATTTACTTTCTGTGCAGGTGGTTTACTGATTATCGATGTCGGAAACGAGGTGAAAGGCGGCGAAAATGCCTACCCGAAAGCCCTTTTATTGGGGATCATCATTGCCCTGGCCCTTTATGTTACAATTCACATCATTACAATCGGGGTCTTTGACTGGAGAGCACTCGAGGGTACTACTTTGTTTGATGTGGCTGCAGTCTTCATGGGCAGTGGTGCCCTGATCGTTTTTATCATCGGCGGGGCTCTTGTTGCCACTGCGACTACAGTAAATATCCTTTTTACCTATATTCCCCGTGGCTTGCTGGTTGTCTCATCTGAAGGCCTTCTGCCGGAATTTCTGGGCAAGGTTAACAGCCGGTTCGGCACACCCCACTGGGCTTTGACCGTAACCTGCCTGGTTGCAGTAATTTCCATTATCGTCATTCCGTCGCTTATTTTCTTCGGAGCTATGCTGAATTTTGGGCTGATCCTGGCTATTGCCACCATTTGCCTGGCCGGCGCTTCGCTGCCTAAGAAATATCCGACCCTTTACGAAAGGGCAAATCCAAAATTTTCGCCACGGCTGCTTAAGATTGTTACCACCCTGATTGTGGGCATATGCGCTTTGATCTTTCTCTTCCTGGCGGTAGCTATACCCCAATCGGCATTAATCTATGCCGGTTTAGTGGTTGTTATTTTCCTGGTTTCATTAGCCCATAAAAATACGTTTAGGGAAATAGCTCAGATGCAGAGGGAGGAAAAACTACCCGACCAATGAGAGGGCTTTTCTGGCTTAGTAAAAACCGTGCTCCCGGGCGGTTTTGTAAATAGCCCAGATTTTTTCAGGCGGGATTTCTTCCTGGATATCATGGATCGGACAGAAAATGTAACCGCCGCCGGGTTTAAAAATATCGATCATCTCGCACACTTCGCCGGCTACTGCAGCCGGCGAGCCTTTTATCAGGGTGGTCTGGGTACGGACCCCACCACCCCAGAAGGTAATTTCCCGGCCAAATTCTTTTTTCAGCCAGGCCGGATCCATCCCCGCAGCAGTAACCTGGACAGGATTCAGGGCATCTATTCCGGCCTCAATAAAATCAGGGATATAAGGGGCTACTGCCCCGCATGAATGCAGTAAAGTTTTCAGATGGGGAGCATTATTTTTAACTGCGCGGCAAACCCTGATCAGGTAGGGTTTAAAAAGCTCGCGGAACATTTCAAGCGACATCTGGGGCCCGTTTTGGAAGCCGTAATCGTCACCCATCATAATCACATCAATATATGGCCCCAAAACTTTCAGGTATTTTTCGAGACGCTCAATACAGGTCAAAGTCAGAAACTCCAGCCAGCTATGGATTAGATCCGGCTTGGAAACCATAAAAATGAAAAACTTTTCGTAGCCAAAAAGTTCCTGGCCGATCTGGTAGAGAGAAAAAAACAGGGGTCCGCCGGTAGCGACAACCGCATAGTCGGTTTCGGTATGCATTCTGCGAGCATTTTGGCTTAATATTTTTATTTCTTCGTCGGATATGGAAAAGGCACCACTCTGTCTCAGAAAAGGCTTGATCTCTTCAAGCTGGGACAGCTCTTCAATGAAGCTTAGCGGCCTGCTGGTCATGTTGAAATGATGGCCCTGAGCGGGCATGGAGAGGGTCGCCAATCCACCGAGCAGTGACATTTCCAGGGAACCGTCTTCCTTTTTTTCCGGCTTGAAGCCGCCCGGCACCATGCAGGTGGAACCGTCTTTAAGTGTCCACTGCTGCCAGTTATCGGCCGACACACCAAAATTATAATATCGGGTAAGGGGAAGCAGATCACCGCCAATTGTTTTAAGTACTTCCAGGCCTTCCTCCAAATCGGGTGAGGCAAGCATTGGAATGGGATCGCGCATGTATGTTACAGTATCTATACCGAGATAATTTTTAAGGCGGTTATAGGCCAGCACGTTAATCCCGCTGTTATGGGTGGAAGCAAAATCAATCGGAACCCGGTCGGGTTCGCGATGCTCGAAAGCTGTCAGGACTCTTTCACGAGAAGACATTGATTCAGCCAATCCATTTTCCTCCCTGGCTTTGTTTGATTCCCGACCGTCATTTTAAAGCGCAGGTTCATGACCCCAGATGGTCATTAATCTCTGACTGTGAAATTACTCCGGCGGGAAAACCTGGTTAATCATTTGCTTAACTTCTTCCAGCCATAATTCTCTTTCTTCCAATGTGCTGGTTATAATAATGCCAAACATGCGGCGGTAAAAATTTTCTACACCGCAAAAATCAAATATGCAATCTTTCCAGATCGTTTCCAGGGGATCGCCAAATCTTTTAATTTCCCTTTCCATTGGAGTATTACAGGTGTTTAAGACGATGGCCGATTTAGCCTTTAGCAGGCCGATGGGTATTCCTTCCCCTATATCACCTTCCAGGAACCTGTAGGCTACCCCCGGCCTGATCACCCTGTCCACCCAGCCTTTCAGGATTGCGGGAGGCTGCCCCCACCAGTTGGGGTGAATAATGATAATCCCATCCGCCTTACTGATTTCTGAGCAGTGACGTTCAATCTCTTCCGGCAGAGCCGCATCTTCGGGTATTTCCTCCAGGGAAATGATTGGATCGAAATTCTCAGCATAGAGGTCATGGAAGAATATCTCGTGCCCATTTTTGCCAAGGATCCCGACCACAACCCGTGCTATGGCATGATTAAAGCTCTCTCCACCAGGATGGGGATGGGCTAAAATAACCGATATTTTCATATTTGTTCTTCCTCCATTTTCTTTCATCTTTTCTGGTAATCAACTTTTAGAGAGCGAAGAAGCTCTTGCTGCTTCTGTTTCTTAATCTAATAATCGAGAGCCCATTCCACCGCTTTTAGGGCATGGATTGCAGTCGTGTCAAACAATGGGACAGTTGAATCGGCCGGACAAATGAGCATTGAAATTTCGGTGCAGCCCAGGACCATACCCTGTGCGCCCCTGTCGGCCAGTCTCTGGATGATCCGGCAGTATTCCTGGCGCGACTGTTCGAGCACTTTGCCCTGGCATAGTTCATCAAAAATTACCCTGTGCAGGGTCAAACGGTCTGCTTCCGGCGGGATCAGAACATCGATGGAATGGCCTTTACAGAGCCGATCTTTGAAGAATTCTTCTTCCATGGTAAAGAGGGTTCCCAGCAAACCAACTGTATTCAAACCGCTCTGCTTTATTGCCTCTGCCGTCGGGTCGGCGATATGCAGCAGGGGAACATCCACCGCACTCTCTACCGCCGGCGATATCTTATGCATGGTATTTGTGCAGATCACGATAAAATCAGCTCCGGAGGCGCTCAGCAGGCGGGCGGCTTTTACCATTTCCTGCTCTGCTGCAGGCCAGGCTCCTACCCGCTGCATTTTTGCGATTTCGTCAAAGTTAAAGCTGTAGAGAATAATCTTTGCAGAATTTAATCCCCCCAGCTTATCCTTGACTGCTTCATTAATGATCCGGTAGTAGACTGCAGTAGACTCCCAGCTCATTCCGCCGATCAATCCGATGGTTTTCATATTCTCACCTGATCTTTATTAAAGTTTATAAAACTTATCCGGTACCTTTTATTCTCCATAACAAGAATCAGTCCTCTTATATTCCTTCGCAAAAAAAATGAAAAGGAATATATATTTAATTGTCGAAATGTTATTACATTACAAGTCAAGGGGGTAGTAGCCGAAATGGAAAGGATTCTGGTGGCTGTTGATAATTCTGATCATTCTCAAAAAGTTTTGGCGGAGGCTGCAAAATTTGCTGCAGCTCTGGATGCGGAAGTGGAACTTCTTACCGTTTGTTTGGATTTTCCAAGCAAAACTCCCCAACTTGCTCTTACCGATTTAGGAGCAATTAGCACGTTTAGTGAAGATACTATTAATGAAAACCTTGGGAAAGCGGCTGAAAAGTTCAGGGAAAAAGGTATTGCAGTAAAGACCATTGTAGAAAAGGGCCATCCGGCACATGTTATTTGCGACTATGTTAAGAAAGGTAATTACTCTTATGTTGTAATTGGCAACCGGGGTTTGGGTGGCCTTTCAGAATTTATGCTTGGCAGCATCAGCAGCCGGGTTGCCAACTGTGCCGAAACAGCAATTATCATAATTAAGTAAGGAACTGATTCTTATTCGCCCTCTTAACATAGCCCATCGAGGGGCTTCTTCACTCGCTCCGGAGAATACTTTTGCTGCATTCGACAAGGCGTTCGAAATTGGCGCTGACGGTATAGAGTTTGATGTGCGGCTCAGTAAAGATAATGTGCCGGTAATTATTCACGATGAACACCTTGACAGGACTACCAAGGGTCGGGGCAGGGTCAAGGACTTTACCCTGGCTGAACTTAAAAAACATGATGCCGGTTCATGGTTTGATCCGCAATTCTGTGATCAGAATATACCTGCCCTTGAAGAGTTATTTGCCCGCTATAAGGACAGCGGGCTGCTTTTTAATATTGAACTTAAAAATGAAGTTGCCACTTGCCCGGGAATTGAAGAATCGGTCTTGTGGTGTATCAGCAGGTTTAAAATTGAGGAAAGCGTTATTATCTCGTCATTCAATCAGGAAAGCCTGGCAATTTGCCGCAAGCTTAATCCGAATATCCGAACCGGCCTGCTCTATTATGAAAATATAAAAGAACCGTGGCATATTGCCAGGTCACTGGGCTGCTACTCGGTGCATCCGCTTTTTTATTACCTTCAGTTTGCTGAAATAATGGCCGGCTTTAAAAAACATAACCTTCCTCTTTACCCCTGGACAGTAAACGATTCCAAACAAATGAAGATTTTTGCCGATGCTGGACTCGAAGGAATCATTACCGACTACCCTCAGGAACTAAAGAAAATCCTCTGAAGAACGGGGACGAAGCACGGGGACGGAGTTGTTGCTTCACATCCTCCAAAGAAGCACGGGGACGGAGTTGTTGCTTCACATCCTCCAAATAGCAGAAGCACGGGGACGGAGTTGTTGCTTCACATCCTCCAAATAGCATTTGGGCTTATCCCAATAACTCTGGCCAACTGCCTTGCCGAAACATCCTCCA